>JAJBTC010000010.1 GCA_020861095.1 Bacteroides sp. | reverse complement strand
AGCAAGAAGAGTTTATAAAACTAATGTAATTTGAAGTATGATTCATTTTTATATATTTTTGTTAAATAATAAAATATTATGGAACAATATCTTGAATATATAAAAATATCAGCTTCTTTATTAGGAGGAGGAGCTATTGGAGCTATCATAACTGCTATCATAACAGAGAGAAGCAATAGGATCCAACCAGTTGAAATCAACAGAGAAGTTACATCTCCTGATCTTTTTGAGTATATATTATTGAGTCAGTGGTTGACCCATATTAAAAAGTTCATAGGCCCGATCTTTGGTGTTTACACATTTCGCCCATATACCGAAGGACTCGTTACCCGGATAACTTACGCATTTGAACCGGGAATTTATCTTTCGTTTGAAAACTTCATAATATTTATCTTCGTGTGGAGTGGAAACTTCATAGAGATACATCGTTTTACTGGCTTGAAGCTGTGTGTACATGTTACCTCTATGGGTAAATTCCTGTTGTAGTTCTTTTATTTGTTCCATGATGATCTAAAACTTTCGATTTTTACTCTCCGGTACGAGAGTTCAGACACTTTCTCCCTTTCGGTGAATACTTGATTGCCACAGACTAAAAAAGTCGCTAAAATCTCATGCGGGTAGAAATTCTATTTTTGATTTACCGGAATCAGGCAAAACCCTATAAACGGTTTCTTGCGATCGACAAACTTCTCGGCTATTATCTTTGTACATTGACTATCGTTTTTGTCGGTAATCCGTGCCCATTGATATTTGCAACTTGGTCAGTCAACGATTCCGATCTTTTGTACTTAAAATGTTTTGGTATTCCTGATTCATACATTTACTTTTATTTGGTTCAATACTCTTATCTGTGCAGCGTACTCCAACAGTTCGCCAACTGTTTGTAGGGTCTGAGGCTCTTTTTTAACCACGGAGGATAACTCTGTAGGCTCTTGACTAAATTCTGTTTGATCTGGGATCAAATCGGTGTGAAACATGGGATATATTCGGAAGGGTTCGGCAAGGAGATAATCTGCCAGATCTAAACCTTTGTCTTTTTCTTCTTTGGTGGCATTGTCTTCCAAGTAACTACTAACGACCACCCGCAGACCCCGTTTTTTAAGTTCTCCGCTTTCTGGCTCCAATCCTCAAAGCATTTCAGATCCGGATATAGAAACACAGTCTTCCCGGATAAAAGCCGGCAGACCTCAAAAGAAGTCCATCTGCAACCGTTCTTTCCACCTGTAGCGATCCAGGTAAACTCAGGCAAATAAAGACTGACTATCATGGCGGTCTTTTCGCTCTCTACGATACAAACACGGTCTGCATTTTTAAGCAGGTGTTCGCCAAAGAAGCACTGTTGTAGATTAGCGTTGTAGTCCTCCACCTCCAGTAAAGACTTACCCGCAAACCAGACTTTGTCCTGATCGGTATCTGTGATATACCCGCATTTCGTCCGACGCTCCGCAGGGTATTCCTTGTGTAGCCGCTTGCCTGTTTCCGGATTGTAGGCAATAACTTTTATTTGCCGGAGCTTCCCGGTAATATCTATTTGCGGAAATGCTGCACTATAGCCGCCGTTATTCTTCCAGTTATGTGAGCTGCCAACCCGGTAAAGGGTGAATACTCTTTTGCTCTGATCCTCGCCGAAATGGGAGATAAAGAAGCGATAGAAGTTGTTTCTTTCTTCTCAGGTTTCAGTATATTGTTTATACGGGCCTTTCACTCTTCTACAGTGATTGTCTCGTCATCTATATGGAAAGAACGTAAGACAGACAATACTTTGTCTTCAATATCCTGTAATCTGGCATTAAATTCCGGATACTGTTTGAATCTCCGGTCTTGTTTGGCTCTTCCGGTTTTACTGTTCCAGTAGGTCGGATTGATTGTCTCGGAAATATAGTATTTCAGAGGAAGATATTTCTTTTTGTTTCCTACTATCTCAAACGCCCCATAGTTAAGAAGAAACTATAGACTTGACTTATCCTCCTTCGGAGTTTTAAGATAAAACTTAATGCTGGGCATGATCTACATTTTATAAGATAAACACATGTAGTAAAATCTATGCTGGGGGAAGAATCAGGGGAAGAATTTTTTTAATTTATATCAAACTTATTTTACCTGGTTTTACTTCAACCCCTTCTATATGCCCCTGAGAGAGGTATCTGAGTAAGATTCCGTAAAAAGTAGATAAAAGGTTTGTAGTGCCACTTCGAGTACATTCATTTTCTGTATGAGGCTGTATATCAATCAGGTATGCGGCCTCTTTTTTGTTCAGGGAAGACGCAGGGAAGAAATTTTATAATTACTTCTATCAAGTAAAAGTTATCATGAAGTAACTCTTTTATTTGTCGGAATGTATATACCACTTTTACCTCCTGTTTTTTCAGATAAAATATAGATCTTTTCTAATACTTGAATCAGCGTATAAGCAGAACTTATGCCTGTTAATGCTGATACTTTATTATTTCCTTAATTGGTGTACCTACATGTAGGGTTTAAGCCTTACACGATCAGGTTTCTTTATTAGTGGGGTATTACTTTAACCTTAAAAGGTAGCCATTTAACCTTACACCTGTGTTTTTTGTATGTTTGCATATAAAAGTGTACTTATGAAATTAAGAGTAAAGGAAATTTTAAAGACAAAAAGTCTTGACGTAAAAGGGCTTGCTGATATATTAGGTATAAACAGAGTCTCTTTATCTAATACGATCAATGGAAATCCTACGGTTGAAACACTTCAAAAAATCGCTTCTGCCCTGGGTGTAGAATTATGGGAGCTGTTCACGGAGAGCACCCGTAAAGAAGAATTAAACGCTCTGGTCCAGCATAAAGGAGATTTCTGCCGGGCGGGTAGTGTAGAAGAACTGGAAAAGATTGTAGAACAGATCCAAGCAAAGAGCCATGAATAACGAACTATCTTCCATACTGTCCCAAATAGACCAGAAGAAAGAAGAACTTTCCCGGTTGCGCCCTCTTCCTGCAGAAGCACTGAAAAAGATCACCGATGCACTGGATATCGAATACACCTACGAGTCAAACCGGATCGAAGGGAATACGCTCACCTTACAGGAAACCGCTTTAGTAGTGAACGAAGGTGTAACGATCTCCGGAAAGCCTATGCGGGAACACCTGGAAGCGATCAACCATGCGCAGGCCGTTGAATATATAAAGGAGATTGCCGAAGGAGATACACCCATAGATCAGAGATTGATCCAAGACTTACACGGGATTGTTTTGCATGGGATCGATCGGGAGAACGCAGGGAAATATCGCTCTGTTGCTGTGATGATCTCCGGGAGCCGTCATATACCTCCGCAACACTATCTGATAGAGGAACAGATGGAGGCTTTTATCACGGAGTTCCGGAGACGGGAAGAGGCCGGAGAACATCCTGTTCTGCTTGCTGCGTATCTGCATTCGGAGCTGGTGCATATTCATCCGTTTATAGATGGGAATGGCCCGACCGCTCGTCTGCTGATGAATCTTTATTTGCTCCGGCAGGGGTATACACTTGTAACACTCAAAGGAGACAACGAACAAAAGCTACACTACTATACAGCACTTGAAAAAGCACATACCCAGGCAGATCCGGAAGAGTTCAATTTGCTTGTTGCCCAGGCCGAACTTGATTCTTTGAAACGGTATATCCAAATTCTGGGTGATTAAGTTTTATAATAGGTTTACACGTAAAGATAGTATGTATATATAGAAGACCTGAAAGAGATATTTTTCCAAAGGACCCGTTCACCCTGTTTCTGTAAGTCGATATAAAAAATGGATGGAAGAGTAGAATCATCCGGACGATTCCTGTATGAAATGTGGGTGAAACCGTATACTTTCCGGTAAGTAAACTTCGTATCTGATTCCCCCTTGCATACTTTTATCGGACCTTACCACTGGGTTTGCCCCGGTATCACCAACAGCCTGGCAAGCTGTTACCAGGCCGTCGGCAATTTAAGTATATCCGTTCGGATAGTCTTTTTCACAAACAGAAGTCAGGTCAGGGCACCATACAAGCAGGGTTGGCCTTGCATTCTCTTATGTATAGGGTTCGCAAGGTGTGGTTCCACCGCTGGAAAAGAGAGAGAAATAAGCAGAGGCTTACTTGGAACTTGTCAGAATTGAATTAAATTTGTGCAAGAGTAGGGAAGATGGTAACTTCTTCCGGATATACAGACTACATAGATAGAGTAGGACCCGACTGCGTGAAGTTACAGCTACTTCCACGCAGCAAACTTACCGGAAGCTAAAGAAGCATACGTATGAGTACAAGTTTACCCGGGTATGCGTACCTGGTTCTTATGATTATATTAGTGAGTTGGTTCTTTTTGATCCCTCATTTCCGTCGCTTGTTACACATCAGTAGCAGACGGGCTTTCCGGACGCATCCGGGTACAGACAGCTCTGTAACTGCCGACAGGACACGGGCCCTGAATATGGGGCTGATCAACAGTGAACAGATCGGTGCCTATACAGATTCTCTGGTGACGGGTGTCCCTGTGCAACGTACCGCTATAGGGTTGCAGGAGCATTGGGGCGTTACCGATCCGGAGAGTGCCCGCGAAGTCACGGAATGGCTGCTTTATTGTGGCAACCGGGCTGTCTATCCTTCCGTACTGCACTACATCAGAAAATACCCCGATCTGCCGGAGTGTATCCGGGTGATCATGGGTGAGAATATCAACGGTGCGGAACTGGCCGAATTCGCCTCCAACCTGGTAGAGTGTATGTCCGAATCAGAAGAGGATGACCTCTTCCCTTATACCGACGGGAATCTGGAGCGGGGCATTCTCGCCTGGGACGCTTCCCGACTGGTCAGCCTGGTACGTATGTCGTACGAGCAGGGTTTCCTGACCGAAACGGAAGCCTGGTATTATATCGAAAAGATGTATCAGCAGGTAAAATCTGTTTTTCCGGACTGGCAGTCTTTTGCCACTTCCTATGTGGTCGGCCGGGGCATGTGGGGAGGTTCTACTTTTTCCTACGAGAGTATTCTTTCCCTGGCTCACAAAGCACTGTTCCACTCCCGAAGCCCCTGGGAAAGGTATCCTTTACAAGCCTCTTAAAGGGAGTATGCGGCAAGTAAACGTATATATAGAGCGATAATCCATACAGAGGAAATAACAACAAGGAATTGTTAGCTGCGAACCATGCTGAAAGTCGATCCGGCTCTATCCACCTATTCCATTTCCGGAACAGAAATCTCATATTCCACCCACTCTCTCTCCGTAGGGGTCAACTGCTGTGTAGCGGGATCATAGTGGTACAATTCGGGGCTTTGTTCCTCTTTTGTATAGGCTTCGAAAAAGGAATAATCTGTCCGCCGGATCGTTTCATACTTCACAGGTAGTAATTGCTCTCCCCAGCTGTTGTACAGTCCGTCCAGACTGTGGTATTTAGATCCGTTTTCGTATTGACGCACGAGGATGAGTTTGCTGTCAAACGCGCAGGTAATCACCCGGTCGTAGATCACCGGAACGATCGTATTTCCCTGATAGTCGATCACTCCATAGCTGATGAATGAATCGTTATGGGGCTCTTCCAGGTATGCATAGACTTTTATTTGCCCCTCGCAACGGTCAGACCAGTAGGAGGGTTTGTCGTAGGTATAGCCTACAGGCACCAGGACCTGACCAGACAGATCCAGTTTCATTAATTCTCCATACGTCTCTTCCTCCGGCTGGCCGTAAAACATGATCCCGCCTATATACTCCAGGCTGTAATAAGAGGGTTCGATCAGCACTTCCCCCCCGACTGTTTATAACCCCGGCTTTGCCGGATCTGTTAAATACACCTATCTCCTGTTCTTCTTCCACATCCTGTGCCGGATAGACCATCAGGGTTCCCGATATAGAATCTGTCCGGATAGATAAAAACAGATGTATGTCAGAGGGAGGGGAAGAGAAGTTCACTGTCATGGGATAGCCCATATATCCATCGTCTTCTTTATCCAGGTCAGTTATTGACTCCCGTATCCAGTCTATCGACTCCATATCGGTGTATAACTTTACCAATTCTTTAGAGATATAGCCTGAAGTCCAGATCAGATCAGATGCCATACGTTTGTTTTTTGAATTCTTTCCTTCTATGCGTACCATGCGTTCGAAAGCCGGGTAGCTCACTTTCATTTCGATCCGGTTATCTTCAATACGGATCAGACGTATAGTCTCCTCTTCTTTCTGATAAACCGGGTTCTGGGGAGAGAGAGCAATCCTTTCTGCTTCCGTGCAGAAAGTATATGTATAAGCAACCTCCATACTATCCACGCGGTTTTCAGGTTTCGTAATGATATGGCCGTAACTGTTAATAGTGAATCTCTTTGCTTCAGAGGACTTTGTACCAGGATCGTTGATCACAAGAGGCCATGCTTTTCCTTCGGAATAGAGGGCTTTTATTTCCAACCGCGGCTGTATGGTTGAGTAATTCAGTCCATTATCCAACAGATGGATCCCTCCGGGCGATACGAGGTCCGGTAAAAATATATTTGAATAGGTATCTTTATCAAATGTGACCTGCTGACCGAATTCCAGTTGTTCTTTCGTATATGCATGCAAGCTATCTGCGAGAGCAGACCGGGAAAGGGAGAGTTGTGAAGTTGCCAGGTTATTCTTTATGCTTACGTTCCCTATGGGGGGAAAGGTCTTTAGTTTTGCCTCCACATAGAAGGCACCACTATCGGAAAGTTGTGCAGAAAGGTTGATAACAGGCAGGGCAAATCCCATACATATAATGGTCCGGATTATTTTTTTCATTTCAGTAAAATTCTGTATTATCTTGTTCTGTTAGGTGTGTTGGAAAGTGATCCTTACAACTAAAGCAAAAACAAAAAGGTGCGGAAAGCTTATACCTATATCTTATATTCTACAAATATAGTAAAAAGTGAGAGTCAATGATCCAATTCATCTGGAATTTTGTCCGCATCGTATTTTATATTCTTCAATTAGGTGGAAAGCCAGATGCAGAGCGAAGTTTACTTCAGCCAGGCTCAGGCGCGTCCTATATGCTATAAAGATAAAGAACAGACGCTTTGTCAGATCTGCTTATATAAACAGAAAAGTACTCATACCATACAGAGGAAGCGATTGAAAAAGTGCAGTTGATGGATTATATGCTCTTTCAGCAGGACCATTTCCTGAAACATTCCCGTAAACTCTACTTCATGGTTTCTTCATTTCCCGGAAACATTTCTGTAACATGCACCCTCTACTTTTGCGGTCAGAATAAAACCGGATATACATGAAACTTTATTTTGTCCCTGTTCTTTCCCTCTTTCTTTCCCTTTACACTTTCGCAGCTACTCCGGTCAAAGGAGTGGTGATTGATGCCAGAACACAAGAAGAAATTATCGGCGCTACCATTCAGGTCGGTGAACTCCCAGCCAGAGGTACAGTCTCCGGACTGGACGGGAGTTTTGTCTTCAGCGATCTGGAGCAACTTCCGGTCACACTGAATTGCAGCTATATCGGCTATAAGACAGCCATTATAAAAATAGAGAACGCTTCCGACCACCGGCTGACGATTCTGTTGGAGCCCGATGCGCAACTGCTTGATGAAGTAGTGGTTTATGGAATAAATACCGGAGGTACAGACAACAGCGCCCGTACCCTGGAAAAGAACTCTATGAATGTGATGAACATCGTGAGCGCGCGTGCCATTGAGATCTCACCGGACATGACGGTTGCCAATGTGATCCAGCGTGTATCCGGAGTCACCGTAGAGCGCAACAGCAGCGGCGACGGACAATATGCCATCCTGCGCGGGATGGACAAACGCTACAACTATACCTTAGTCAATGGCATCAAAATACCCAGTCCCGACAATAAGAACCGGTTTGTACCGTTAGACATTTTCCCTTCCGAACTGCTCGAACGGCTGGATGTCTCCAAAGCCCTGACCGCGGATATGGAAGGCGATGGCATCGGTGGGGCCATCAATCTGGTGATGAAGGATGCCCCTTCGCGCCGGCAGATCACTGCTAATCTCTCCACCGGCTACAACGCCCTTTTCTTCGACCGGGATTTTCTTTCGTTCAACGCCGGAGGGATAGATAAAAAATCACCTTACGAGGTCTACGGAGAGAACTACGCCGCCCAGGCCCGTGACTTCTCTTCGGCAGCTATTGATCTGAAGAGCAGCAAACCGTCTCCCAACCTGTTTGCCGGATTCTCGTACGGAGACCGGTTGTTCGGAGACCGACTGGGCATCATGCTCGCCGGAAGCTATCAGAACAGTTACCGGGGCAGCAACAGTACCTACTTCGAATCCAAAACCGCTACCAGCGATGCCTCGAACCTGCCGGTACTCACCGCCCGCAACGATCGTACCTACTCAGAGCAACAGACCCGGTACGCCGTTCACGGAAAGCTGGATTATACCTTCTCCCGCCGTCATAAACTCCAGTGGTACAATGCCTATATGGTTTTTGAGAATATGCAGGTGCGTGACACCGAAACGACCGACCTGAGCATCGGTTACAACCCGGAAGCCGGAGACTATAACCTCTCCTTCAATACCCGTTTCCGGTATACCCGACAGGAGATCTTCAACAGTACCCTGAAAGGAATGCATTCTTTTCTCAACAATAAATTGCTGCTGGACTGGTCCGGGGTATACTCCAAAGCCAGCAACGAAATACCGGACAACAGCACGGTGTATACCGTGACCACGGTACGCGACTTTGTACAGAACTTAGTTTCCGTAACCACCCTGGGAGGTGCCGAACGGCGTTGGGAACGCAACTCCGATCAGGACTGGGCAGGCTATCTCAACCTGCACTACCTGACCCGCGTAGGCAATGTGGATGCCGATTTCTCTGCCGGAGGATTGTATCGCCGCAAAGAGCGCACCAACTTCTTCAACCAGTACGATTTCCGTCCCTACGACGAGAGCAAACCCGAAGGTAGCCAGAACAACCTGATCAAAGGAACAGACTGGGACAAGTATACAGACATAAAGTTCACCGTATACAACCCCTACGGTGCCGTAGGCAACCCGCTGAACTACGATGCCAGCGAAGAGATCGCGGCGGGATACCTGCAATCGAAACTCACCTGGGGAAGCTGGAATGTAGTGGCCGGACTGCGTATGGAGCATACCCGTCAGGGCTACGACCTCAAATATCCGACCGAAGATGTGGAGAACGAAGGCCGCCAGGTATATACCGACTATCTGCCCAGCCTCCACCTGAAATACAGCCTCACAGACCATACCAACCTCAGAGCCTCTTATTTCAAATCCATCAACCGCCCCGGCTTTTTCGAGATCGTACCTTACCGGGTGATCAACGAAGATTTTGTGGAGCGTGGCAATCCCGACCTGAAACACACCGTGGCACACAATGTCGATCTCCGGTACGAGTATTTCCCGCGTGCCTCGGAGCAGGTGCTGGTGGGCGTATTCTACAAAAAGATACTGGACCCTATCGAGTTCGGTATGGTGACCGAAGGACAGGGCACTTTCTATATGCCTACCAATTTCGGAGATGCCACCAACTACGGCCTGGAGGTCGATGTGACCAAATACTTCCGCGCGTTCGGCATCAAAGCCAACTATACTCTCACCAAATCTAACATCACTACCGACAAGCTGTATTATGTAGAGAATACCGATCCCGATGCGACGGAAAACATCGTAACTACCCATGTCGATCAGAAACGTCCGCTGAACGGACAAGCCATGCACGTGGCCAACCTCTCACTGCTCTATAAAGACGGAAAGCGCGGATGGGACGCTCAACTGGCTGGCTCCTTTACAGGAGAGCGGCTGTATGCCATTGCGCGTTACCTCGATAACGACATCTGGCAAAGTGGATATTTCCAGCTGGATGCTTCCATAGAGAAACAGTTCAGATATGGCATCACCGTGTTTGCCAAAGCCTCCAACCTGATCAATTCGCCCATGAAGCAGTTTATCAAGCTCAAAAACGAGTCCAGTGGCTATCAGACCCACAACGGAGGAACCCTGGTGCGCAAAGACCGTTACGGACAGACGTTCCAGATCGGGGTGAAATATAAGTTGTAAAGAGATTTACGATTTACATATTTACGATTTTAAAATGCCCTTGTAGGAAAGGAATATAATCTGTTGTCGATGGAATCAAGAGAAGGTCAACAAGGCTCCGGGATTAACAAAAACCAATCGCAGCCACAAACATCTGTAACACGCTTTGGAAAAGCGTGGGATAGCCTTTGGTCTTGCAGCGTCAAGCGGAGTGCAGATGTACGCAGACCCAGGAGCAGGCTCTGTATGAGCAGAGTGAGTTTATCCTGCGCAAAGGTGTAAAGCAAACGGAGTAGCGAAGAGACGCAAATCATACGTAATGCGATGTATTTTCAATCGTAAATCCTTTTGTTTCTTTAGCGGAGCCAGGAAATAAAGAAAATAATAATAATCCAGAACAAGTACTTATATGAAAACAAAAAACATTTTCTCTATCCTTTTTCTTTTGGGAGTATTCCTTTCTTTCACCGCGTGTAGCGACGACGACAACGACGGCGATGTAGCGGTCAGACAGATCGCGGTCACTCCGAATTCAGTGACCCTGAAACCGGATGCTACCCAGGAACTTACTGTCGAGTTCTTTCCTTCTAACGCCACCAATCAGCGGCTGACGTGGAAATCTTCCGACGAAGAAGTGGCCACCGTCTCTTCACAAGGAGTGATTACAGCCATCAAACCCGGTTCGGCTACCATCACTGCCGTAGCGGAAGATGGCGGAGAAACATCCACTTGTTCCGTTACAGTCTCGCTCAACGATCCGGTGACGGTAAGCGGTGAGGTTTCCGGGACCTGGGAAAAATATACTGTGGTGAATGTCGATGGCCATCTGTATATCCCGGCCGGCAAATCCCTGACCATTGAAGAGGGGGTAGAAGTGATCGTCAGCACGGCAGGGCAGGACGCCAACGATACCAAAATAGAGATCATTGTCCGCGGCAACCTGTATGCGCAGGGAACCGAAGAAGCACCCATCCTGATTTCCGTACCCGCGGGCCAGCGCACCACAGCCAATACTTTCGCGCGTCTCTGGGGAGGTATCATCGGTAGTGAGACGTGCGAAGAGATCCTGCTCGATCATGTGATCATCGAATATACGGGTGTGGTCACTACGCTCTCTTCTCCTTCGGTGACGGGCGGACTGTTCAAACCTGCCGGTGGTGAAGGAATGGTGGCTTTCAATACCAACAATCCTTCGGGAAAATATGTAATTATGAACAGTGTATTCCGCAACTGCGGAGAAGATGCGATGTATGTACAGGGCGGTAGCTGCATCTTTGCCTACAACACGTTCTATGCAGTGGGTGAAGCCGGTGGCGAGGCCATCAATGTAAAAGCCGGTTGCAAGGTAGATGCTGCCTTCAATCTGATGTACAGTACCAATACCAACGCGTTGAAACTTTCCAATGCCGGTGCCGACGGTGGAGATCGCTTCCAGGCACAGATCAACGGATACAACAATACCATAATCAATACCGGATGGCGCCGCGATCCCAGCAAGCCCAAAGGCGGATGTATCTGGGGCGAAGCCGGATGCCTGATCCATGTCTACAACAACCTGATGGTCAACTGTATGTTTGGTGCCAAAGCTCCCGGATTCGGAGTGGATGCTACCGAAGGCCCCGACCTCAACAGTAAGATCGACTACAATTTCTATGCTTCCGGTACCCAGGAAAGTACGGTACCCCAGCATATGGCCAACGGCACCGTTACCGCTTACGACGGTTTCAAACCCAATGTACAGGATGTGGTATACGGAGAGCACGACAAAGCCGGTACAGCTGCGGGTGACAACGATCCGCTCTTTGCCAACTTCCCGTTCAATACCAACCCGCTGTTGAGTTATACCTACGACGCATCCTGGGATTTCCATCTCGAAGCCGGTTCACCTGCTTTGAGCGGAGCCAACACGGATTTTACTCCCTATTTTGCCTCTACCGGCATTACAGTGAACGGAAAAACATATACTTCTCCGAAACCTGCTTCGTATTTCGGAGCGTTCGGACAGAAATAAAAAAAGGTACACGGATGTACGGAGGTACGAACCGTTGGTCGACGAAGTTGACCAACGGTCAGCAAAGGGATTTACGATCTGGAAAGTAGCGTGTTTCAACGGTGATCATTTACCTGTAGAGACGAACGTTGTGCAGGAATTTCCGGAAAAATCGTTTGAAATTCCCTGAGTTGTTCCAATGAGGTTTATTTACTCTGGAAGCCCGGAGGGCTTTCATATGCATAACCCCCGGTGAAGCGTAGCGACCGGGAGTAGTAGACCCCACACTCCTTTTCAACCCCGAAGTGGGTTGAATGTAAACAGTCTCCATCCTGCATCGTGTGGCATGATGTTACATCGTTTGAATCATTCCACCCGCTTCGGGGTTGAAAACAGAGGATCGATGGATACCCCAATCGCTTCGCTTCATTGGGGGTTATTTTTAGTAAACCCTCCGGGTTTTCAGGGTGGGCCATATTCTATAAAATAGTTCATGAGAAGGAACATCCTGATGTTGGACTTGTGCCGCGGAGATGCACGGCGTGCGTCTCTACACGTAAAAGCTGACAATAAATTTTTTGTTTTTTCAATCGTACAGTGTAAATCGTTTTGTTTTCCAAACACCCTATTCACCATATGAAACGAACTATATTTATTTTTTCATTCATTCTCCTTTGGGTAGGTCTTGGCGCACAGACCTCCGCCCCACCTTTTTCCGTTCCTTCTTTTCCGAAAGAAGCAACCCATTTTATTGTAGCCAATGACCTGGGGCGCAACGGATACTACCAGCAGAAGCCGATTGCCGCGCTGATGGGATCACTTGCCGAACAGAACGATATTGAGTTTATCGCTGCCGCGGGCGATGTGCATCATTTCATGGGAGTAGCCAGTACTTCCGATCCGTTGTGGATGACGAATTATGAACGGATCTATGACCACCCGGAACTGATGATCGATTGGTTTGCTATATTGGGCAACCACGAATACCGGGGTAATACGCAGGCCGTGCTGGACTATACCCAGGTGAGCCGACGCTGGAATGCCCCGTCCCGTTATTATACCCACACGTTTCAGGTAGACGACACGTCGGATTGTCTCCTGGTCTTTATCGATACAACTCCCCTGATCGGTAAATACCGCAAAGACCCGGCAAGCTATCCGGATGCCGTGCAACAGGACGATTACCAACAATTAGAATGGCTTCATTCCGTACTGGCAAACGCTACACAGACCTGGAAGGTGGTGATCGGGCATCATCCCGTCTATGCCGAGACAAAGAAGTCGGCAGACGAACGTGCCGACCTGCAAAGTCGCCTGGCTCCTATCCTCGACGCCAACCAGGTAGACCTCTACTTCTGCGGTCATATCCACAACTTTCAGCACATTCGCCCCGAAAACAGCCAGGTGGAGTATGTGGTCAACTCCGCAGCCTCCTTGTCCCGTCCGGTAAAACCCACAGAAGGTACCGTTTTCTGTAGTCCCGATCCGGGATTCACAGTTTGCTCGGTCTCTTCTGATAGATTTACATTCTCCTTTGTCAATCACCAGGGAAAAGTGATTTATGAGTATAGCTTAGAGAAGTAGCAGCTATATGTTCTCCCGTACTGAAAAGGGGCTGTCAGTAACCTTCCCTTATCGGATGGGTGACTAAAACTGTTCCATTAGTGAACTACCACATTTTCTATCATGGGAAGTAATGTGTAGCCTGACACTGTTCCTTCCTATCTTTACTCCGGTACCCTGTAGAGACGCACGGCGTGCGTCTCAGCACACCGAATGGAAAGGCAGCATATCATTTTTTTGTTGGACCTGCGCCGCGGAGACGCACACTTTTTATGCTTGGACGTATATCGCGGAGACGCATGCTCCTGGGTTGGACCTGCACCGCGGAGACGCACGCCGTGCGTCTCTACAGGGAATCCCCTTCTCTGTAGACCCAATAAGAGAAACTCATCTTGTGGATATATGTATCTATAGCATATCGTGTCTTTACAGCATAACGGAGCATAATACATACCATGAATGATGCATACTTACTTCTCTTTTTATCTGGTTCCTCCCCTCTTATTTCAATCCCATGGATCCGTCTTTTATCCGGCAATTTCATTCAATGAGTCTTTGTTTGTACTTGTGTACGTATCCATAATTAATCGGAGGTTTTTGCGTGTAGTATGCTTTTATACACAATTACAAGTATAAAAATAATTGTCTGACTTGCCAACTTGTTCTTTGGATGGGTTTTATAAGGCTGAGGGTACGATCTCTATTCTGTAATAAAGCTTAAGTATAACTAACATGTTCAGATCCATTAAAATAACGGATATATCGTTTGTTATTCTGTTTATAGGATATGCAACCTTTCGGACGAACACCCGGGGTTACGGATCTGCTTTTCTTTCCACAGGTAGATAAAAACAGGACTTCTATGCTATAGAAAATATCCCTACCTGTCAAAGAGAGTACTTACAGGATCGGATACAGATGCTCCCAGATCAGATCCAGTATCTTCTGCATATCCGGCACATGGGCGGTAGTCACCACCACGGTATCCTGGTCCGGCAGGATCACAATGTACTGTCCGTTCGCCCCATCGGCCCGCCAGGCATGGTTGCGGCAGCGCCACATCTGGTACCCATACCCATACAGCGCGTCGCTTTCCTGAGGCGTTACTTTCAGATCCTCTTTCCGTTGAAAGGGAGGCAGCGATTCGATCTGTGCGGCAGTGGCTTCATCGAACCAGCTTTCCGGAAGCAGTTGCTTTCCGTTCCATTGGCCCCGTTGCAGGAAGAACTGTCCCATTTTGGCCATATCCTCTGTTTTCAGGTACATGCCCCAGCCTCCGGTAGGTATTCCCTGCGGGCTACGCTGGGTGGTCACACCCACAATGCCCAGCGGACGGAACAGGCGTGGGTAGAGGTAGTCGATCATGTCCTCGCCCGTCACCCGGCTAAGGATGGCCGAAAGCATATAAGAGGCCAGACTGTTGTAGCCGAATTGCGTACCCGGCTGGTGTACGATGGGGTGTGCCAGGAACCCGGCTACCCAGTCCGATCCTTCGGTCTGGCGGATAGGGTCGATCGTGTGTTCGTCCTGACCCACAGACATCGTGAGCAGGTGTTTCACTTCCAGCTCGTCCAGATAAGCGGGCAGTTCGCCCTGGGGCAGTTTGTCGGGAAAGAAAGAGATCACCTTGTCCGTAACCTTCAATCGCCCTTCCGCTACCGCGAAGCCGATGGCCGTGGCTGTAAAAGTCTTACTCACGGAGTTCATGATGTGCGGGCGTGCAGGGGAATGGTCGCCCCACCGCTGTTCGGCGATCACCTTGCCGTGCCGCACGATCATCAGGCTGTGCATCTCCTGTCCGCTGCTCTCTACCGCGTCCAGGTATTTTTTCAATCCTTCGGCAGACACCCCTTCGGCTTCCGCGGTAGAGCGGGGCAGGGATTTGGTCAGCTCGTTGTAGTTGGTCAGGCGGATGCCCCGTCTCTCTATCTCCGCTTTCACTTTCGCACTGCACAGCAGGTCGGTCACTCCCTGCCGGTCCTGTGCCACATCTTCATACCCCGGATGTCCTACCGATTCCATCTCCCGGTCGTCTAATGCCGGATGATCTAAGAACATATAACTTTGTCCCGGTTGCAACGTGGCCAGCATACGCAGGAAACTTTCCTCCTTCTCCGCGGCGGTACGGTGCGGACCGTTGTAGCCGACGAAAGTCACGTTATGTCGCTTCCGCAATTCGTCCGTTTCTAAGTAAGAGAGATTGTATTCCTCCGCCAGCCGGATGGCTACGGCCTGTACTTCCGGAGCAAACCGTGTACAGCCCATGTGAGAGGTGATGTGGCTGCTGTATGGTACCCTCTTCAGCCCCTGTTCGATCTGTGCGCGGAATTCCTGTTCGATCTCCTCCACCTTCCAGTCCTGTTCCATCAGCGCGATGCCCGGTCGGCTCTCACCCGGATACAAAGCCGGATAGAAGTAGCCGTTCTCGTCTGTCAGCGACGGACAGGGCGTGAGCGGTCTCCACTTCACCAGGTCCCACTCGCTCGTCAGTGCCAGGTGAATGCCCACGTCGGTCTGCGGGTTCTCTTTCAGCATCCGGGCAGCTTCCGGGAACCAGGCCGCCACCGGCATCACCTCGATCGTAGTCTGTATGCCGTGCTGCATGGCCTCCACACAAGCCAGGTTCACCGAATGGAAAGCTCCCATATCGTCCGAACGTACGATCAGCGAGGGCGGTGTGTGGGATTGTCCGTATACAGGAAGGAACAGTGGCAGGCCCATCAGTCCGGCCATCACAAGAAAGAGAGATTTGTTTTTCATATACTTGAGATTTTCTTCTTCAAAGATACATGTTCCGGGTATAATTCCCAAATCGGGAGATCAACCATCCTCCCCAATTACTCCTTTCGGTCGCTGTCCTTGTCTGATCCCTACCGCGAAGGAACAGGGAAAGATAAGTATTCGAAGGTTATCATCCACCTGTAGAGACGCACGCCGTGCGTCTCCGCGGTGCAGGTCCAATAGAAGCGTATACATGTATGAGACGTACGTTTTAGTTATTAAGTAGCAGCATCCGCCACCCTTTCTTTGATGAATAGATAAAAGATCGGTTGAATAACAGATCAGGTATGAAGCATAAAACAAGAGATAGGAAATTCCTGTAAGATCCTGGGGTCGTTTGTGTGGGACGTATATCGCGGAGACGCACGCCGTGCGTCTCTACAGGTGGATGATCACTTCGTTGTTGCGAAGGCAGAGGACGATCGTATGACCACGAGCTACTTGCCAGGCCAATTGTCGGATGTCAGCAGATACAATCTTATGATGGCTCCGATCCGGTACGGATCTATTCGTGGGATATCCATAAAGCTGACCATAAAGAGCCGATAAAGCAGATATAGAAAAAGAAAAATCCCACATCGGTCTCGGACATGGGATCTCTCCGGCTTTTATTACGTGTAGTAACAAACGCCAACCAGTTATTTATTGATGAGATAAGTGTGGGAAGAAGACCTTCTTCTGAGTAAAACCGCCAGTTCATTGCTCCTTGTAGAAGTCCGAAAAGGGAACTTCTTGCCCACACTTTTTTCGTTTATTGGACGATGATGTTTTTAAAGTTGAAATTCCGCGTACCAGTAATTGTCATCATCTATAATAAAATAGATCGTATATGTACCGGCAGGTAAAGTCGATGCCGGAATGTATGTCTCTCTTTCCAGAGAGGTATTCATTACAGACTCGTATACCGGGGTGTTTGTGGTGTCTGTTATTCGAATCAGAATCTCTCCCTGGTCTTTGTTGAATTCTGCACGAAGGTTGCCTTCTTCATTAATGTAAAGAACAATGGGATTTATTGCTCGAGGCCTAACTGTTCCAAGAAAAAGTTGCAATATCTTCTCACTATATATAACATCTGTAGTTAAGGAGATACCAAAACTACTAATTGACAAAAACAATGTAATTAAAAAAATGAAAGTCTTTTTCATGGGGTCTTGTTTTGTGCTGACAAAAATAACAGGTCAGAAAGTAACCTGCAATACCCATTAAACCTTCATGAAATACAATATTTTGGTTTATAGTGATTTATTTTTATTTCATTAAGCTTTTTATTTGTGCTCGAAATGTTTATTGAAGAAATCTTTAATGTCTCCCATAGGTTCAACACCTAATTTCTTACGAATTTGTGACTTTTTGACTTGAATAGTTTTATGTGTATAGTTAAGGATTACTCCTACTTCTATACTATTGAACTGTGCAATGGTAAGACAACAGATTTTAAATTCGGAGTCTTTTAACTCAGGAAATTCTTCTTTTATTTTGTTGAATAAATTACCATGTAAACTATTTATTCTTTCATAAATAATTTCCCAGGTGATACGATCATTGTGATAAACGATTTGATT
>JAJBTC010000060.1 GCA_020861095.1 Bacteroides sp. | reverse complement strand
ATTCCTAATACATCGGGTCCAGCCAGAGGATTCTGAAATAAGGTTTGCATCAGAACTCCGGAGACAGAAAGAGCTGCTCCCGCCAATATGGCAGTCAGGGCTTTGGGTAAACGATAATTCAAAATAATTTCCTTATAAATGGGATTGGGATGATTTCCTGTAAATACTTTCCATATATCCTCCAAAGGAAGTATGATACTTCCAAACAGCAGATCCAACAGAAATAACAGAAAGGTTAGTAAGAGAAGTAAAAGAAGTTTCTTTTTCATCCGGTTGATTTTGAATGGGTTAGCCTTTTAATCAGAAATTAATTGTTTGGTAAAAGTCAGCTCATATGCCGGTAGTGCCTCCGGATGAAGTATTTTTATCATATCACATAAGAGTAGATCAGGACGCGCGATTCCGGTCTCCCAATAGTCATTTCCCCCTTTTGGAGTAACTCTGTTGTTGTAGTTGAAGACATTCTTATTCTTGAACGCTTTAAATAGAGTGTATTTTGAATTTAAACTTGCTAATTCATTCAATGAATGAGCCTGGACTCCTATCCATATATCCGCGTCACTGAAATGAATCAGTGCTTCTTCCATGGTGTTGGGAATACTTCCCTCGTGTGTAGAGTCATTATCGTAATAGTAGCATCCCTTCGCGTCACGGAATAATTGAGCATTATAACTTCTGCCTGCCGGCATATACCATGTTCCTCTGTAGTCCTGTCCTGATAGGATAGTGGGACAAGTATGGGAATGTGTCAGGTTATTCTTTATTTCCATATATCTTCTTTCTATAGCTGAGAAAATACTGTCAGATAAAGCGGACTTGTCGAAGAAAGCACCGATAAATTTGATCCATTCTGCCCGTCCCAACAGATCCGCTTCCTGCCATTCGATATTATATACTACCGGAATACCCAGTTGTTCCATCCGTCTACTGTTCTCATCTATTCCTTCGTATGCTGAAGTCATAACAATATCCGGATTCAACAGGATGATTTGTTCCATATCCAGATTATATGAATCTCCGACATCCAGAGTAATCCCTTTGTCGATATTTGTCAATACATTTCTGTTGTATATATAATCGGAGTTGCATACCCCGGTGATTTTTTCTGTCTCTTCTAATAAATCCAGGAATCCAAGATATGTAGAAGAATTCGCTACCATGCTTTTTATAGGTATCCGGACGCATATCCCATCCTCAGGCACTTCCTGATTTTCTTCTTTGATCAGATAATAAGTTTTATATATTTCGCCTTTTTTCCAGGGATTATATACGGTTACCCGGGTATATGAAGTATGACATGCTATAGTAAATCCCTGGGCATATTTAACTTCCTCTAAAGAACCTTCACCGGAAGTTAAATTTTTCTTTCCGGAAGCATCCTTTTTGCAGGATATACAACATATAAGACTTATTAATATAAGCAGGGCTAATCGGGAATAACGTAAAAACATAGGTAGTGTATTTTCTATGCAAAAATACATTTTAATTTCATCAATAAACGATTTACGTCTTTTTGTATGTAAAATTATAGGTGAAATATACCATTTTCAGAAGATACAGAATAGGAGTGAAAAGTAATCATTCGGATTGTATGGAAGTAAAGTAAGATCGGGAGATGGTTTACTGATACGTCATTCTTCCGGAGTATTTATCGCAGATTTAGTTGGTTGACAATTAAATAAGTAGCTAGGTATTCTGGAGGATTTGTTTTTACTACTTTAAAGGAATGGAGCTATGGAGACCTTTTGCTTATTTGATTGAATGAATAGCTGGATAGTTAAATTGCTAACGATAAAGACATATCTGTGAATTTCTGATCTGACACTTTTTTATACAAAAAGAATGAGTAAGGTGAATATTTCAGGAGATAATGTCGTCTTAAAGGATTTATAATCTTCGCAATAGCTATACGGATACGTGCCTTTTTTATAAAATATTATATAATGTATTTTGTCAGCTTATGATCAGTTCCCCTGAAAAGCAAAACCCAATTTAATAATATTTAATAAATCAGGTCAGATTTGTTTTGGTTTATTATTATATCTTTGTCACTCCTCTGCATCTGGTCTCATAATGAGTCAGAGCTCTGGGCTATGTAAAGAACACGTTTATAATAAGGAAACTTTATGACATTGTTACTATGTATCATTGCGACTGTAGTGGGAGGGCTACTGTCTATAATAGGATGGCTATTGTATGATTTTATGAAATATAAAAAGCGAAATAGCTCTTCTTATTTGTATTAAATTTATTTACTGCTGGTTATTAGGCATTTAGACAGTTTTGAAAATATATTATAGTTGGGCTAATGCTCTTCTATCACACAAAATAAAGCACTGGAGATACAAAAGTATATCATCCGACTGCCGGGTTTTCTTTGTAGGATAGCAGTTATTTGTATGCTTTTTATCTGATTGAATATTATTTGTTAAGAAGGGATTGATTCTTTTCCTTATCAATCTTAATGTTCCAGACTTTATTGAAGTATGATAAGATGGCCTGACTCTATTTTTGTTAAGGTTTGGAATCTATGTACAGAATACTCTCTTTGGTTATTACTATTTTCTTGTTTACATCCTATATATCGGCTCAGAAGATGTCGGACGAACAGGTTGTTCAGTATGTTATTCGTGCCCGCGAAAGTGGTAAAACCGAAATGCAGATGACCCATGAACTTGCGAGGCGGGGAGTAACCAGTTCACAGATTGATCGGATTAAAAATCAGCTGGAATCCAATCAAGGTACCCCCAAACAGGTTTACGGACAAAGTCGGAACCGTGCAGAAACCCGGGTGACGGCTGGTACACTGGATGAGATCGGTGTTGAAATAGAGGATCCCACTACCGCAAGAAGTGCTGCCCGGGCGGCGAAAATGGTTTATGGAAGGAACATCTTTTCTTCACGTAACCTTTCTTTCGAACCCTATGTGAATATTGCAACTCCACTGAACTACGTACTCGGGCCTGGCGATGAAGTAATTATTGATATATGGGGTGTCTCCCAGAAAAGCATACGTGAAGTCATATCACCGGAAGGAAATATTATGGTAGATAAGCTCGGGCCGGTCTACCTGAACGGGATGACTATCGCAGAAGCCAATGAGTATGTAAAGAAAGTATTCAGCAAAACACATGCAGGGATTACGGAGCAGGAATCCGAGATCAAACTGTCTCTGGGAGATTCGCGTTCTATACAGGTAAATGTAATGGGAGAGGTAGCAGTTCCCGGAACCTATACTTTATCTGCCTTCTCTTCTGTTTTTCATGCTTTGTATTATGCCGGAGGGGTGAGCCAGATCGGAAGTTTACGAAACGTACAAGTAATAAGAGGTTCACACAAAATCGCGGACCTGGATGTCTATGAATATATTATAGCGGGTAAGACGAGTGACGATATTCGCCTGATGGAGGGAGATATTATATGGGTTCCTCCTTACGAATGTCTGGTCGATATTTCCGGCAAAGTAAAGAGGCCTATGTTCTATGAGATGAAAAAGAGGAGACCTTGACTGATCTGATAAAATATGCCGGCGGTTTCGCAGGAGATTCTTATACGGATAATATCAGGCTGTTTCGTCAATTCGGACGTGAGAAGCAAATATACACCATTGAAAATCAGGATTTTGATTTATTTCGTGTGTTTGATGGAGATGCTTTCACTGTAGGGGCTATCTTAAATCGTTTTGAGAATAAAGCAGAGATCAGAGGCGCTGTCTACCGAAAAGGACTTTATCAGATAAATGAAGATACCCGTACCATAAAGGATCTGATCGAGCAGGCCGATGGGCTGCAAGGAGATGTTTTTATGAACCGGGCGCATCTGTTCAGAGAAAAAGAAGACCTTTCTATTGAATTGATCTCTGTAGATCTGAATAAGGTCATGACGGGTGAGTCTGATAATCTGGCTTTGGCCAATAACGATGTGTTGCGTATCTACAGTATCCATGAGATCCAGGAAGAAGGAGTTGTTTCTATATATGGTCAGATTGCCCGTCCCGGGAATTATTCTTTTACGGAAAATACGACCATAGAAGATATGATAGTGAAAGCCGGTGGACTTCTGGAGGCTGCCAGCTATGCAAAGATTGATGTGGCCCGGCGTATAAAAGATCCCAGAAGCCTGGATGCTCCCAGTGAATTGACAATTATGTATTCCTTAGAATTGGAAGATGGTGAATTACGGGGAGATTATCATCAGTTTTACTTAGAACCTTTTGATATGATATATGTCAGGCGTAGTCCTCAATATTATAAACAGTCAAATGTCGCCCTACGTGGCGAAGTGATTTTTGATGGCAATTACGCGCTTATTAAGAAAAATGAACGGTTGAGTGATCTGGTATATCGGGCCGGTGGTCTCACCCGGGACGCATATGTCAAAGGAGCCCGATTGGTACGTTATATGAATGAGGAAGAAAGGAAACAAAAGAGAGATGCTGTCCGTCTGGCAGACCGGGGAGTAGGGAAAGATTCCATTTCTTTTGCAGATCTGGACCAGGGAGAACGTTATATGGTTGGGATTGATTTGGAAAAAGCCTTAGAGAATCCGGGTTCTGAATATGATATGGTACTGCGTCAGGGAGATGTTCTGACGATTCCCGAATATATAAATACAGTAAAGGTAAATGGTGCTGTTATGTACCCCAACACTGTTTTGTATGAAAAAGGAGCAAATCTGCGCCATTATGTAGATCAGGCCGGTGGATATGGCTATCTGGCCAAGAAGAAGAAGGCATATGTGATCTATCTGAATGGGAATGTATCTAAATTCAAGTGGAGTTCTCATAAAACCATAGAGCCTGGTTGTGAGATCATTATTCCGAGTAAAGAGCATAGAAGAGGGAGAATGGATACTTTGGAATTCTTGCGGATGACAAGTTCTCTCACCACTCTCACTGCTCTGATGGCAACTACGGTGAGACTTTCTCAGGATGCAAAGAAGTAATGGAATGAATGCTGAAAATTCATCGGAGATGGAAGCCTCGAACTGGTATATATTTCTTACAAAGCCTTATAGCGAGATTTCTGTAAGTGAACGATTAGAGGAACTGGGGATAGATCATTTTCTTCCGTTAGTCGATGTCAGGCTATGTTGGGATAAGAAGATCATACATACAAAAAATGTTGTCATACCGCGCATTATTTTCATACATACCCGACAAAGTCAATTGCAGGAATTGTCGGAACAGCTGAATCTGTGTGCGATGTCTTCACCGGAAAGAGAGTCTTGTTCCGGGTGGGAAGTAGATAATCTGAAATCCTTTTTTTCAGAACCGTTCTCTTTTGTAGAATGGAGTTTTGAATTTACTTCTGACAAACCCAAGGGAGAGATCGTAACTCTTACTGATGGAAAGATGAAAGGACTTAAAGGGTATATCTCCGCAAATTGTCCCGGCATGATACGTATTCCTTGCTGTGGAATAGGTACTTTTGTGGTAAAATACTAAATATAAAAGCTATTTCTATTTGGGAAGTTCTCCGCAATTTTTATCTGTTTTTTTTCTTTGTGGCTGTTAGGATTTTACTTGTTTCTTTATTAAACTTCGCTGACCGCTGTTTAGACTGTATAAATCGCAGTTTACCGCGGTCAAAATCCTAACAGCCACTTCATATGTCATAATTTATAAGTAGAATAAGCCAGGAATGAGCCTCTGGTTTATAATAAAGTATAAATTATGACATTTTTTTTGTTTTCTGCCGTTCTGACAGTAAACCTGACACTTCATTTCCCGTTTTAAATTTGGCATAAGGTTTGTTTTTTCAGGTTTGTCTTCTTTTCGGAGAACCTCAATATATAGAATGTTTGAAGAAATAAGAAGATCGGAAAAGAAAAAACGGACTTTTATTGTTGAATATATAATTTGAAATAAAAATAAAAATCATGGGAAAAATAATCGGAATTGACTTAGGTACCACCAACTCGTGTGTTGCCGTATTTGAAGGAAATGAACCTGTTGTGATTGCAAACAGTGAAGGAAAACGTATCACTCCTTCGGTGGTTGCTTTTGTAGATGGTGGAGAACGTAAAGTCGGTGATCCGGCCAAACGCCAGGCTATCACCAACCCGAAGCGTACCATCTTTTCTATCAAACGTTTTATGGGGGAAACCTGGGATCAGGTACAGGAAGAAGTAAAGCGTGTACCTTATAAAGTGGTAAAAGGTGACAACAATACTCCCCGTGTAGATATTGACGGACGTTTGTATACTCCTCAGGAAATTTCAGCTATGATCCTTCAGAAGATGAAGAAGACTGCCGAAGATTACCTGGGACAGGAAGTAACAGATGCTGTGATCACTGTACCTGCTTACTTCTCGGATTCACAACGTCAGGCCACGAAAGAAGCCGGTCAGATTGCCGGATTGAATGTACAGCGTATTGTGAATGAACCGACAGCTGCGGCTCTCGCCTATGGGCTGGATAAGTCTCATAAAGAGATGAAGATCGCGGTCTTTGATTTAGGTGGTGGTACATTTGATATCTCTATCCTTGAATTTGGTGGTGGAGTATTTGAGGTACTTTCTACCAATGGAGATACTCACCTGGGTGGGGATGATTTTGACCAGGTGATCATCGACTGGCTGGTACAGGAATTTAAAAACGACGAAGGTGCGGATCTCACCAAAGATCCTATGTCTCTGCAACGTCTGAAAGAGGCTGCAGAGAAAGCAAAGATCGAACTCTCTTCTTCTACAACTACGGAGATCAATCTGCCTTACATCATGCCGGTAGACGGAGTGCCTAAGCACCTGGTGAAGACACTGACCCGCGCGAAATTCGAATCCCTTGCTCATAATCTGATCCAGGCTTGTCTGGAACCTTGTAAGAAAGCGATGAGTGATGCCGGACTGTCGAATGCGGATATTGATGAAGTATTGCTCGTAGGAGGATCGACCCGTATCCCTGCCGTGCAGAAACTGGTAGAAGACTACTTCGGCAAGGCACCTTCCAAAGGTGTGAATCCGGATGAAGTAGTGGCCATCGGAGCGGCTGTACAGGGAGCTGTGCTTACAGATGAGATCAAGGGTGTAGTCTTGTTGGATGTAACTCCGCTTTCTATGGGTATTGAAACTCTGGGTGGGGTAATGACCAAATTGATTGATGCCAATACTACCATTCCTGCCAAGAAGAGTGAAACCTTCTCAACGGCAGCCGATAACCAGACGGAAGTGACCATCCATGTACTCCAGGGTGAACGTCCTATGGCTTCACAGAACAAATCCATCGGTCGGTTCAACCTGACAGGCATTGCTCCCGCGCGTCGTGGTGTGCCTCAGATCGAAGTGACTTTCGATATTGATGCCAATGGTATCCTGAAAGTTTCTGCCAAAGATAAAGCCACCGGTAAAGAGCAGGCTATCCGTATCGAGGCTTCTTCCGGATTGAGCAAAGAAGAGATCGATCGTATGAAAGCGGAAGCGGAAGCCAATGCCGAAAATGACCGTAAGGAACGTGAGAAGATCGATAAGCTGAATCAGGCGGATAGTATGATCTTCCAGACAGAAAAGCAATTGGAAGAACTGGGAGACAAATTGCCCGCAGATAAGAAAGCACCGATCGAAGGAGCTTTGCAGAAACTCAAAGATGCGCATGCTTCTCAGGATGTTGCCGCTATTGATAGTTCTATGGCAGAGTTGAACACTGCCTTCCAGGCTGCAAGTGCCGAGATGTACGCGCAGAGCGGAGGGGCTCAGCCAGGACCCGATATGAATGCCAGCCAGACAGGTGGTACACAGGAGCAGGCAGATGATGTGCAGGATGCTGACTTTGAAGAAGTGAAATAATTGGACTCTTACGGTTTCATAGGCCGTATTATAGATACTAAAAGCCGTTCAGGAATAAATCCTCTGAGCGGCTTTTTATATATTATTTCCTGATTTCAAGCGGGACATTTTCATCTGAACTCTTTATGAAGTGAGTTTTCACAGACTCTCTGTTTTTTATTGTTATATTTGTACGATCAAAACAGCTATAAGAATGATTCAGATAAAAGATTCGGATCTGCAGGCGGCAGCTTTAAAAGGGATGGACGAATTTATCCAGGTATTCACCGACGCATATAAAGAGGTCATAGGTGAGGATTTCAGCGCGGGGAAGATGCACCTCCTTACCGGAGAACAGCATACATTGCTTGCCTATCATATATTTCGGGAAGAAGTTATGGAAGGTGGTCTCTGTCAGTTGATACAGAATGGATACGGAGCGTATATTTTCGATAATCCTTTTCCTAAGGCCGTGCGCCTGTGGGGAGCAGCTGAATTTTCCAAATTGCTCTATAAGGCCAAAAAAATATATGATGATCACCGGGAAGATCTGGAGCGGGAGCGGACAGATGAAGAATTCATGGCGATGTATGAAACCTACGAAGTTTTTGATGATCTGGAAGAAGAATATCTGGAAAAGGAAGAGGAAATTACGGCTTTATTAGCTGAATACATAGACAATCATTTGACACTTTTTGCGGAAATAATATAAATCTTTGAGTTTTGAAATAAAATTTAAGTCTTGGATGCAGTATTTTATCTATCTGTTCATTTACTATTTGTGATTTAGAATTTATATATTTGCAAACTCAAAAAACTATAGTATGAAACAGATGAAAATTTGGATAGGCACTTTTATTCTGATAATGGGATTTTCTCTTACGGGGTGTGTAAACAGTAATAATAATACCCAGGGATATTTTGAAGGCTTTCTGAAAGTTGTGAATCGATATGGTACCATTTTATTTGAAGATAATCAAGGAATCCTGCTTTCACCCGATAATGGTTCTGAATTAAGTGATTTCAGTGCGAATATAGCTTATATAGCTTGTACCTATGATACGGAAGATGAGCGGAATACAGAAACTACTTTGCATGTAACTTTGTTATATGTTCAGGGTGTGGACGAGGCTTTCCTTTCTACTACAGCCGGTTCGGAACGGGATGTTGAGTCAACAGCTTCTGTAATAGATATAAAGAGTTTTTATGATAATGCACCTGTACTTTATACTAATTATCTTATATTAAACATAAATTTCTATTTCGGAGCTGAAGATACGTATACGGATCATAAGTTTACATTGGTGTATTATAAAGACGAAACGGATGAAAATTCGCAGGAGATAAAGCTATATCTACGTCATACCGATGATGATGATGAGTATAAATCAAAATATACCTCTTCACAGGGTGCTAACTTGTATGGTAAGGCATTCAATATCGGTGAGGCTCTTACGGATTTCAAAGATAAAACAGGTAAAAGTGAGGTAAAGGTGATCATTGAAGCCGAGACAAATACAAGTTCACCGGATCTGGAAGGAAGTCTGAAAAAGACCATCAATTTCAATTATAAATATCCGACAGCAGAATAATTTATTTGGATTACAAAGAGATATTTAAAATAGCATTTCTACTGATTTCCTCTCCGGCGCGTGCCTGGGAGGAAATTCGTATAGAAGAGGATAGGCAAAAGGTAGATACTTCTTTTGTCTATCCTATGATTGGTTTGTGTGCTCTTTCCGTCTTTATTGGTTCTATCTGGACCAATGGATGGGGAGGACCACAAAGTTTTCAGTTTGCTATGGCTCAGTGCGCCGCTATAGCTGTGGCACTTTTCGGCGGGTATTATCTGGCCGCATTTGCCATCAATCAGTTGTGTGTAATCATGCTGGGTATGCCGGACGATCTGCCCCTTGCCCGGCAGTTTACCGGGTATGCCATGGTAGTCACCTTTCTGCTTCACCTGGTCATGGGACTTCTGCCGGAGTTCGCGGTGATCGGTTGGTTGCTTCACCTCTATATTTTTTATGTGGTGTGGGTAGGAGCGCCGGTAGTGATGCAGGTCTCTGAGGCCGACCGGTTGAGGTTTACCATTCCGGTGTCTGTGCTTTTGGTCATTTGTCCGGCATTTATCCACCTGGTATTTAACCAGCTGAATACCTTGCTGACCTAAAAAACGAATAAAGATGAAACAACCTCCTGTTACTATAAAGAATAAACGTGCCACTTTTGACTATGAGTTGATCGATACCTATACAGCAGGTATTGTACTCACCGGCACCGAGATCAAATCTATCCGTCTGGGAAAAGCCAGTCTGGTAGATACGTACTGCTATTTTGTAAAAGGAGAGTTGTGGGTCAGGAACATGCACATAGCCGAATATTTCTACGGTTCCTACAACAACCATACCGCTCGCCGGGAGCGGAAACTCCTTCTCAACAAAAAGGAACTGAAGAAACTGGAGCGTGCAACCAAAGAAACCGGCTTCACCCTGATCCCTGTACGTATGTTTATCAATGAAAAAGGCCTTGCCAAAGTAGTGATAGCACTTGCCCGGGGAAAAAAACAGTACGACAAGCGCGAATCACTCAAGGAGAAAGACGATCGTCGCGCCATGGATCGTATGTTTAAGCACTGATCATGAGTTGTCTGTCGCAACGCCTGTGGAAGTGTACACAGGAAGCTTTACCAAAGTCGGGGAAGACTTGCCTGTGGCTGTTGGGAATCATTCTTCCCATCTCGCTGGGAGTACGTTTGCTTGACTATTACGGAGCGATCGATTTTCTGGCTACCTTTCTGCATCCGGTATTCGGGCTGATCGGCCTGCCGGGAGCATTGGCCATTGTTTTTATCACCAGTATTTTTCTTCCTTTATACGCCTCTATCGCGGTTATGGCTTCTCTGGCCATGACCATGCGCGAAGCTACCATCCTTGCCCTGATGTGTCTGGTAGCACACAATCTGCCTGTAGAGTGTGCCGTCACCCGCAAGACCGGATCTTCTTTCCTGGGAATGGTCGCGTTGAGGATAGGTATGGCCTTTGTCGTAGCCCTGTTCCTGAATATGTTGTTACCTGTCAATGACAGGCCTTTTCTACTGGCTATCCAGCCAGACAACTATACCACCCTGGCAGAGGTTCTCCGGGCCTGGGCCTACTCTTCTCTGGCAATCGTTCTGACCATCGTAGTGATCGTTACCTTATTGATGATCCTGCAACGGATATTGACGGAGTTTGATCTGATCGATACGCTGTCACGTCCTCTGCGGCCGTTGATGCGGCTTTTCGGACTGCCCGACAGTAGTCCTTTCCTGTGGATCGTAGGCAATGTGGTGGGGTTGGCATACGGAGGCGCTGTCATGGCCGATATGGTGGAAGAAGGCAAGCTCTCTTTACAGGATTCCAATACCGTCAATTACCATTTATCTGTTTCTCACTCCCTGCTCGAAGACACCCTGTTGTTCGTAGCGTTGGGAATCAATCTCTGGATTATCGTAGGCACCCGTCTTCTGTTTGCGACAGGAGTCGTATGGGCGCGCCGTTTTATCATATATCTTGGCAGAATTTACAATGAAAAAAGACATTCAACATTTAGTACCTGAACGCATCCTGATCTTAGATGGGGCGATGGGGACCATGATACAACAGTACAACCTGCGCGAGGAAGACTTCCGGGGCGAGCGTTTCCGGAACATTCCCGGTCAGATGAGAGGAAATAACGATCTGTTGTGTCTTACCCGTCCCGACGTCATACAAGACATCCATCGCAAGTATCTGGAAGCGGGAACAGATATCATAGAGACCAATACCTTCAACGCCACTGCTGTCTCCATGGCAGACTACCATGTGGTGGAATACGTACGTGAGATGAATCTGGCAGCGGCCAGGCTGGCCCGGGAGATAGCCGACGAATATACGTCGCGCACTCCTGAGAAACCGCGTTTTGTTGCCGGTTCGGTAGGGCCCACCAACAAGACCTGCTCCATGTCGCCCGATGTGAATAATCTCGCTTACCGGGCGGTCAGTTTTGACGAAATGGCCGTTTCCTATCAGGAACAGATGGAGGCTCTGCTGGAGGGTGGGGTAGATGCGCTGCTGATCGAGACGATATTCGATACGCTCAACGCCAAAGCCGCCCTTTATGCCGCCAGACGGGCGATGCGGGTTACAGGAAGAGACGTACCTATCATGCTCTCTGTTACTTTATCCGATACCGGAGGACGTACATTGTCCGGGCAGACCTTAGATGCTTTCCTGGCCTCTGTGCAGCATGCGGATATTTTCTCCATCGGACTCAACTGTTCGTTTGGTGCCCGTCAAATGAAACCTTTCTTAAGGCAACTGGCTTCGCGGGCTCCTTACTACATCAGCGTATATCCCAATGCCGGACTGCCCAACAGTCTGGGGGGATACGATCAGACCCCGGCAGAGATGGCCCTGGAAGTGCGTGAATATATACAGGAAGGATTGGTCAACATTATCGGTGGGTGCTGTGGTACCACCGATGCCTATATTGCCGAATATGCTGACCTGGTAGCGGGAGCCACTCCCCACATCCCTGCTCCGAAGCCGGATCATCTCTGGCTTTCCGGACTGGAGTTGCTGGAAGTGAAGCCGGAGATCAACTTTGTGAATATCGGTGAGCGCTGCAACGTGGCCGGTTCGCGTAAGTTCCTGCGGCTGATTAACGAAAAGAAATACGATGAGACCCTTTCCATAGCCCGCCAGCAGGTAGAAGATGGTGCTCTCATTATCGATGTGAATATGGACGACGGGCTGCTGGATGCCCGTGAGGAGATGACTACGTTCCTCCATCTGATCTCTTCGGAACCAGAGATTGCCCGCATACCCGTGATGATCGACTCTTCCAAATGGGAGGTGATCCTGGCCGGACTGAAGTGCCTGCAGGGAAAAAGCGTGGTCAATTCCATTTCTCTGAAAGAGGGAGAAGATAAATTCTTATCCTATGCCACTCAGATCAGGGACTACGGAGCCGCGGTAGTGGTGATGGCTTTTGATGAGACGGGGCAGACAGATACGTACGAGCGTAAGATAGAGATCTGTGAGCGTGCCTATCGGTTACTGGTCGACAAAGCCGGTTTCACCCCGAACGATATCATTTTCGATCCCAATGTACTGGCGGTGGCTACAGGGATCGAAGAGCACAACAATTATGCCGTTGATTTTATCCGGGCTGCCGGCTGGATCAGAAAACACCTGCCAGGTGCCCATATCAGCGGTGGAGTAAGTAACCTTTCTTTCTCCTTCCGGGGCAATACTTATATTCGTGAGGCCATGCACGCCGTATTCCTCTATCATGCCATCCGTGCGGGAATGGATATGGGGATTGTCAATCCCGCTGCTTCGGTGCTTTATACCGATATTCCTGCCGATGTACTGGAAAAGATCGAAGATGTGGTGTTGAACCGCCGGCCGGATGCGGCCGAACGTTTGATCGGATTGGCCGAGTCGCTTCGTGATACCGCTTCTCCTTCCTCGAAAACGGTTCGTCAGGATGCCTGGCGCGAAGGTCCGGTAGAAGAACGATTGAAATACGCCTTGGTCAGGGGAGTCGGAGATTTCCTGGAGGAGGATCTGGCCGAGGCATTGCCTCAATATGCCAGAGCGGTAGATATCATCGAAGGGCCGTTGATGAATGGAATGAACGATGTGGGCGAACTGTTCGGGGCCGGTAAGATGTTCCTGCCTCAGGTAGTGAAGACAGCCCGCACCATGAAGAAAGCGGTATCTATTCTGCAACCCGTTATTGAATCTGAAAAGCAGGAGGGCAGTGCTTCTGCCGGAAAGGTCTTGCTGGCTACAGTAAAAGGTGATGTACACGATATCGGTAAGAACATCGTTGGGGTAGTAATGGCCTGCAACGGTTACGAAATTGTAGATCTGGGGGTGATGGTACCTGCGGAGACCATTGTACAGCGCGCGCTGGAAGAAAAAGTGGATATGATCGGACTGAGCGGTCTGATCACTCCTTCGCTGGAGGAGATGGTGCATGTAGCCGCGGAATTGCAAAGAGTGGGTGCGGATATACCTTTACTGATCGGGGGAGCTACTACCTCCAAAGTGCATACGGCTCTGAAGATCGCTCCGGTCTACCAGGCACCGGTGATCCATCTCAAAGATGCTTCCCTGAATGCCGGTGTAGCCGCTCGTCTGATGAATCCGGAGAGCCGCAGGGAATTGGCGGAGGAACTGGATCGTCAGTATGAAGAGATACGCGCTCAGGGAGGGAAACCCCGGAAAGAGATCGTCTCTCTGGAAGAGTCCCGTGAAAAGCGCCTCAACCTGTTCGAATAGAAGTATCATCCTATAATCAGAAAATCATGAAAAGAAACAATCTTTACTTGTTCTGGCTGTTTGCCACTGTGTTTGTATCCTTTATGGGTGTATCCTGTTCTTCTTCTGTTTCTTCCGAGGCTGTCTATCCCGAAGAAGCTGTATTGGAGAATATATTTTCCCGCAAGAGTGTACGTTCTTACTTAGATAAAGGTGTAGAGCAGGAAAAAATAGATATGTTGCTGCGGGCGGGTATGGCCGCGCCTTCGGCACGTGACCTGCGTCCCTGGGAATTTGTGGTGGTCACAGACCGCACCCTGCTGGATGGTCTGGCGTCTGAACTTCCTTACGCGAAGATGCTCACCCAGGTACGCTATGCGATGGTAGTCTGTGGAGATACACAGAAATCTCCGATGTGGTACCTCGACTGTTCGGCTGCCACACAGAATATCCTGCTGGCTGCTGAGGCTATGGGATTGGGGACGGTATGGACGGCTGCTTATCCGTACGAAGACCGTATGGAGGTCGTAAGCCGCTATCTGGGACTGCCTGAGCATATCGCACCGTTGTGTGTGATTCCTTTCGGATATCCCACTGCTCCGGAGCATGCCAAGGATAAGTATGATCCGTCGCGGATTCATAGGGATACATTTGGAAATCAGTAATATGGATGGTTCGTTTCTTTGTTCCGCCCAAAAAACGAAGAGATTTACGATTTACTGATTTATGAAGTACGATTCAAAATACCTCTTATAAGGGATGATCTCCGTATTTCTTTCCATCTGCACTGTGTCTGACGCTGCAAGACCAAAGGCAGGCCAATGCCTGTATCAGGTATGTTATGGATCTTTGGGATTACTTTATTACGTATTATATGGGTTACATCCGCTTGTGAGTAGTGAGATGGAAATTTTATGAATTGTTTTTAATTGTCTGTTTAGCTTTGCGGTTGGTAAAGCTTATAAAGAATGAGCCAGACACTATGTAATCGGGATTTGTTGGTATAAAAGTTATCCTTTGTATAGAAATCAGGAAATGAGATCTTCTGTACAGAGGATTTTCTTTTGATTACTTCGGGTTTGTTTTCATAAGTACATATCTTTTGTCCGCGGTCATTTATTCCATTATTTCCCGTTGTCTGACGACATATTGATTTTGTTTTCTTATCATCCGTTACTTTTATTTCAATTTTTTCAATAAAAGCATTACATTTGTGCCTTAAACAGAATAAATCTGATACCGGTTATGTTTGGAATTCACGATCCCTGGATATACTCCACTTACCTGCTTGCTGTGGCATGCGTTGTATTTGCTGCCTGGTATGGCCTGAAAAACTGGAATAAGGACGACAAAAAAGACGAAACACGATGAGCACATTTTCTCTGGGGCTGATTGTTATAGCCTATCTTCTCTCTCTGGCCTATCTGGGCTTTCTGGGTTATAGGAAAACAACTACTGCCAGTGATTACCTGGTAGGTGGGCGTCAGATGAATCCGATCGTTATGGCGCTTTCTTATGGAGCTACTTTCATTTCCGCTTCCGCCATTGTTGGCTTTGGCGGAGTGGCAGCGGCTTTCGGTATGGGCATCCAGTGGCTTTGTTTCCTCAATATGTTTGTCGGCGTAGTGATCGCTTTTATCTTTTTCGGTCTGCGTACCCGTCGTCTGGGAGCCAGACTGAATGTGAGTACCTTTCCCCAGCTTATGGGACGTTACTACCGTTCGCGCGGTATACAGGTATTTATAGCAGCAGTCATTTTCCTTGGAATGCCGCTATATGCCGCGGTGGTGATGAAGGGGGGAGCGGTATTTATTGAAGAGATCTTCCGGATAGACTTCAATATTTCCCTGCTGATCTTTACGCTGGTGATTGCCGCGTATGTGATCGCGGGAGGGATAAAAGGAGTGATGTATACCGATGCGTTGCAGGCTGTCATCATGTTCTGCTGTATGGCTTTCCTTATTTTTTCTTTGTTCCGTACCTTAGGTATGGGTTTCACGGAGGCCAATCAGGCGCTAACAGACATCGCTCCGCTGGTTCCCGGAAAATATAAGGCGTTGGGGCATCAGGGATGGACAGCCATGCCTGTAGCAGGCTCTCCGCAGTGGTATACGCTGGTGACTTCGCTGATCCTTGGAGTGGGTATCGGGTGTCTGGCTCAACCTCAGCTGGTCGTTCGGTTTATGACGGTCGAAAGTGACAAGCAGCTCAGACGGGGTGTTTTCATTGGCTGTCTGTTCCTCATCATTACCGTAGGGGTGATCTATCACGCAGGAGCCCTGAGCAATCTTTTCTTTCTGAAGACCGAAGGAGCTGTTGCCACGGAGGTAATAGGTGATATCGATAAGATCATTCCGGCTTTTATCAATAAGGCCATGCCCGAATGGTTTTCCGCCGTATTTATGCTTTGTATCCTTTCGGCCAGTATGTCTATGCTCAGTTCGCAGTTCCATACCATGGGGTCTGCTGCCGGCTCAGATATCTACGGCACCTATAAACCCCGTTCCCGGGGCAGAATGACCAACGTGATCCGTCTGGGAGTTTTATTTGCTATTTTAGTCAGTTACATCATCTGTTACATGCTCCCCAATGATATCATTGCACGGGGAACTTCCATCTTTATGGGGATATATGCCGCGGCCTTCCTACCTGGTTATTTCTGTGCCCTCTACTGGAAACGCGCTACCCGTCAGGGGGTACTTGCCAGTCTCTGGACAGGAACTGTTGCCAGTGTATTTGCCCTGGTGTTTCTGCATCAGAAAGAGTCTGCGGCATTGGGCATTTGTAAAGCCATTTTCGGGCGGGATGTTCTGATTGAGACGTATCCTTTTCCGGTAGTAGATCCTATCTTATTTGCTTTACCGCTTTCCATCCTGGCTCTTGTGGGAGTAAGTCTGATGACTAAAAGTAGTAAGACAAATATGTCGGGCTGTCTCAACATAGAAAAATAAAGGTATCTGTAAGTCTTTTCAGGACTTGGAACCATCTCTGTTCCTTGAAAGAGGTTGAAAACGGTTAGATTTTAGGAATGTAAAATTTATGTTGAGACAGTTTTATTTTGTTTTTCAAGAGTATACTTCTTACCTGGGCAACTATATCCTGAAAGGCGTAGAATGAAATCTATTCTTCAAGAGGTTCATAAAGAACCCAATGATCTGTTTTATCGATAAATACCCCCGTCCAGGTTCCCTGAAACTCAAGTACATCCTGATATTCTTCTCCGACAAAACGGGCACAATAACTGGCACTTAGTTTTCTGTAATGTACAGTTCCACCAAAGGTTACTTTAGTCAGGGGAGTCAGATCGGATGTCATCGTTGCGTACGAAGAGGGTTCGAGTATTATTTTTTCTCCTGCATACAAAGGCGCTTTGGGTTCTCCGATAAAAGACGAATATTCTTCTGACAAGAAATAAGTATTTGTAGGGATCGTTACCAGAAGATCCTCTGTCCATTTATTGAGTAGATCCGTATGTTCACAATAGAAATAAGAACTTTCTTCTACCAGATCTTTCGTCGTGTATAAAATAGGAATATCCGTATTTTCCCGATTCAGAATAACTGTTTCCGGAAGTAGTTCTTCAAAGGTTTCAAGACTTTCTCCTTCATTTAGTTTCCACTGGATGGAGTGAAATTCATAAGTGGAAGACACTTGTGGGCCATTTTCGTTGTCACAGGCTGTCAGAAAGATGAGAGAGCACACAAATAGGGTAGAGGTAGATAGTTTACATTTCATCGTTTAATTCGTTTTGATTTGTGTTTGATAGAAATAGTGAAAGCCAAATGCAGAGCAAAGTGTACTCCGGCAATACTAAGGCACATCCTATATTTAGCAAATATATAAAC
>JAJBTC010000218.1:6320-18175 GCA_020861095.1 Bacteroides sp. | reverse complement strand
GTAAAAAGCGTCTGGACGAATACGGGCAGATGATCGAAAAGGAGAAGACCGAAAAAAAATAAACCATCACCTTGGGTCCAATATACCTTGTAGAGACGCATATTTGCGTCTCCATATTTGCGTCTCCGCGTACCGAATGGGAGTACATACATATACCCTGCGGGGTACATCTTTTTATTGGACATACATCGCGAAAACACACAATCCCGGATTGGACATACATCGCGAAAACGCACACCTCTTTTTGTTGGACGTACATCGCGGAGACGCACGCCGTGCGTCTCTACAGGTGGGTTGGACGTTCATATCTTTGCATTCCCGATGGTAAGGAGAGCGTCTGACAGGCTGGCGTATCATGGATCCGATACGGGGAATGACTGGATAAAACGATCGGAAACGCTTTTAATTCAGGGCGATACGGGGGAAATATAAAATTTATCGTCTGCCCATCGGGCTGGATTTTCACGGATATAATTCAGAATATACTGGTAATGATGAAAACTACGGATGATGTGGTCGTGAAAACGGGGTTGCCAGAGAAGACGTCGTTTTCCGGAAGCAGCGTGGTTTTCATAGACACGTCTGGTGACGGATGATTTGAACCCCGCTACAAAGGAAGATATGGATTGAGCAGGCCGGCAGATACCGGAACTTTCCTGCCCGGATACTACGGGCAAGGGGTCAACCGGAAAAGACACGTCACGGATACCGGTGTCCGAAACAGGCACATCCGACGTTGGTGCAGAGGCAGGGGAAGCAGAAGAAACAGGATCCGGAACCGGAGAAGTATCTATCCATAAAATAGCATGGATGTGATTGGGCATGATGACAAAAGCGTCGCAAAACAATTCGTTCCGGATGGTAAAAGACCTCTCCCACTCCTGCTCCACTATTTTCCCGATCACAGACAACTGCACCGTAGCATCTGCTGTGATGGTACCAAACAGACAGGTATGTTTGAAGCTACAGATCGTAATAAAATAACATCCTCTGGCAGAATAATCCCACCACGCCGCACGGGCCGAAGGAATACGGTATAGGTTACGGTACTTATCCATGTGCGTAAAAATAAAAAATAATCCTCATATTCCCATACGGCTATTAAAAAAACGATCTGCCCCATATAATTGTAACAATCCGCCCCATGCAACCCATAATCCACCCCATATAAATAACCATACGTCCAACACAAATAACCATACGTCCAACACACCTGTAGAGACGCACGGCGTGCGTCTCCGCGTACCGAATGGAAATGTATATACCATACATTATCCCTTTTGTGTTGGACATATATCGCAGAGACGCACACCGTGCGTTTTGTATATTTGCTTATTAAAATTTTGAGTGATAAGTTTTGTTTTTTGGGGGAGTATTGAATCATATGCAATAAATCAGAAGCTATCCGTGATCCGATACATATATGAAAGCCATCCACAGGCCCGATGGTACTTTCCCATGTGTAAATTTTACTTCCCTTCGTATCCGTATGGTACTTTAAACTTACAACTTTCTCGTATCCGCAGGGTACTTAAAACTCATAATTTAAAACTTACCACTTATTATCTATCCTCATAATGTCCTTTACATTGGTGGATGGTAATGAGTGTATCGGTATAGGTATAAACAAGTCTGTCTTTCTTTACGATTCTTTTCGAGGCTTTACCCGCCTCGTAGCTTAGTGTTTCGGTATGTCCTTTTTCTCCGGCAAAAGGATGAGATACGATATCTTCGATCAGGTCTTTCACTTTTTTCAGGTATCTTTTATCGTCATAAAACCAGGAAATGATATCGTCAACCGCTCTTTTCTCAAACCGGAACCGGTGCTCAGGAAAGACTTTGCAAATATTTTCTTTACAATCAAGAGGTACATTCGGATGGAGCGCCGCCCACCAGTTTTGGAAAGAATCGGTTGAAAAACAGGCCAGGGAATGTACATTCAGAAGAGTATGACGTTCCACTGCGCCGGAAGACTCTTTTACGAACAACTCCAGCGTTTCTTTTTGCCAATATTCTCCGGATTGCATACTGACCACAGGAGCATCAAAAACAAAGGCGGCAGCCAACCCTTCCGGACAAACAGGAGATTCGGTATGGTCCAGAGTCGAAAAATCATTCATCACAAACATTTCCGCTTCCAGTGAATCGTCGTCTTTAATGTAGGGATAAGCGACAAGGGTAGCTAACAGATCTTGTAAAGTTCGCCCCACAGAAGAGTCACGAAGAAAGTCAGAAATGAGGTAATCCGGAGAGATTTGCTGGGTATAGAAGTGGTGATGGGCTCTCATAACGTTCACCTCATAGTGTTCCCGAAGACCTTTCAGGGTGGTTAGCAGGGCGATGATACGATCTCTTGCCTCGGCATTGCAACCGGCCAGGGGTTGGTTAGATAACTCGTTATAGAAAACTTCCATGTCTACATCAATTTAAATAATTGATTGGACCACTCATCCAGGAAGTTTTTCGGGTACTCGCTCAACTCTCCCTGTTGACCTACCTTTATGGGCGTAATCCGGGTGTATTGTTCTCTCTCATTATTTACTTTGTCGAAATACAGTACATTCACCTGGGATCTGTCGATAAAACTTTGCTTTACTGCTACCCGGATGCCGTTTAATATATGATCGCTATGAGTTTCCACAAACAACTGTGCTCCGGTATGAGCAGCTAAGGCTATAAGTTTGCCCAGCTCTGCCTGCCCTCTGGGATGAATATGAGATTCCGGATTTTCGATCACGATGATCTTATTTTCCCGGGCAGTAAGCAATGCCAGCACAACGGGCAACACATACGAAATACCAAAACCTACATTTTTGGGTAAAAAAGCATTCGTTTTATGTTGGTCATGCTTAAACACATAGTCCAGGATCACCTTATTTATTTCAGGCAAATATCGGGTATTGATCGTGACACCAGGAGATATTTCCTGCATCCAGGCATTTATCTGCGCAATCAGATTAGGAGCCGTAGCCTGAGGATGTCTGAGACCCTGAGCAACCGTATATTCCTGTCCGAAGACATTGATAAAATAGGCTGCGAACTCACCCAGAAGTCCCAATTGTTTTTTATCTGCCACCACAATACTGGAAGCCTCATAGATATCTCTCGGTCCGATCCGTTCCGCGCTGATGTATTGGAACAGTTGGGTCTGGCTTCTGAAAAGAGCCATCTGGTCTGCCGCTATCTGATTTTCGGACAACAGTTTTTCCCGATCCCTCTGATAAAGGAAGTTCCATCTGAATACGGAGTCAGGTGGAAAGCACAGTTCAAAAACAATGTGCTCCGATTCCGCAAACTGATACAGCGCGTCTTTGCCTATACCTATCCGTACCAGTGTTCCATTTAAATCTAACACCTGATCTTCCAGCTTATCACTTTGCATCAGCAGAAGCAAAGCCTGGATAAACGAAGTTTTGCCCATTCCATTGAGTCCCATCAACAGGTTCAACGCCTGGGTATGAACTTCGACTTTCTTGAGTGACTTGAAATTTTCAATAGCTACCTGGGTTATCATGACTCTAATGTATGATGAATGATTTCGCGTATCTGTGCATACCTGTAGTTTACTCTACTCTTATGGCCTGTGGCCGAAGAGATGGAAGTGACAAATTTATCATCCTGGTTCATAAGTTCCATAAAACGATCCAATACTTCCTGACGTTTGCTTATCAATCTATGTTGCTGTTCTTCTGTGAGTTTAGACAATTCCACACTCCATACCTCAAACAGTGCCTTATTGAGAGGTTTCCTGGGCTCTTGCAGATTAAATACTTTTCTGAAGGCCCATTTATCAAATATCCCATAAGCGGCCTTCATACTGGAAATAAAAACGGATTTTATCTCTTCTCTCTGTTCTTCTGTAAGGAGTTTGATCTCTCCCATCTTTTGATTCATATAAGGGTCCAGATCGGGTTTGTATGCAGATACCGGGCTCATACGAAAAGCCAGGAATCTGGTTACAAATTCTCTGTCCTGCATCCGATCAGGAGAAATTCCCCCTGTGGCCTGCTTAAATTCTTTCGTACCTGCAAGTTCCTCTACAAACTGTGCAGGAATGCCCTGATTCAGCGCGTGCCGTATCTCCTGTGTATTCAATATAAGTCCGCCCGTATTGATACGTTTGAAAATATTGAATTTTACCTCTTCAGGAGTTCCCTTATTAATGACATATGCTGTGACCTGGGCTTCTTCTATCTGCCGTTGCTGGTTTCGCTGGAGATCACCAAATCCTAAACCTTCCAATTTGTTTAGAAATTCGAGCCCTGTCAATTTCAATGTTTTTAAAATGACGAAATTCCTCAATGCACTCAGTCTTTGCAACCCATCTACTACCAACCACTGATTATCGTTGGTTCCGTCAAAATAAAAAGCAGGCAGAGGAAAGTTTATTAATAAAGATTCGATCAACTGACTTTGCTTTTTGGCATCCCAAAGATCACCCTTACGTTGAAAAGCCGGAGAAAGATCTATTTCCATAGGCTCTGCCTGCATCCTTTTGATAAGTAGGTCTATAGTCAAAGTTTTGGTGGTGATATCTATTTTAGCAGGATTGAAAGGTTGTTCCATGATATTCCCACTCAGGTCATCCTTTTCCTCTTCTATTTCATCGTCTGCTTTCTCCGTAACGGGAGTAGGCGTAGACTTTGCCGCGAATTTCTTTGTTGTCTCCTCAGAAATCGTAGCCTTCTTTAAAGAAAGGGAAGTGTTTTTTTCTTCCTTTTCTTCTTTTTTTTATATTATCCACCCAATCATATGTATCTCCAAACAGGTCTTTTCCCATATATGCTACTCATTTGTACTACAAAAATACACTATTTCTACCAATTATGTCGCATCTTTATCCGGGTAGATAACGTTTTATTTTCCCACATAGCCCCGGCACGATATCTGGTAGCATATAAAGTGAGTGATATCCCGGTCGAATACATCGTATAATACCCCAGCCTTTCCCGACAATTGCCGGGGTATTTGCATTTTCAATCGTAGATCCTTCTCACATGGTGACCTGGTGCAGCACCGCTTCTTCGGGTGTGCATCCGATCTCATCGGGAAAGAGCAGATACACATCCACACAGGAGTAAGGCTCTTTCTCACAGACAGACAGCCATTCTCTCCACTGCTGCCGGGGGATGCGTTTTCGGGACATCCGCTCCATCCAGCTTCTACTGGGCCGTCGGGGGATCTCGATCTCTATGCGTCTTCTCTCTTCATATATATTCGTCAGGCGGCAATGATAGGCCTGACCCACACAGAAACTCACATAGTAGTCTTTACCCAGCTCCAACGGCAACGGAGGCCTCAGGGAATAATGAATAGGTTTGACACGTTTGCTTACACGGATGATCTTCCATTTCTTTTCCATCATACATTCTTTTTTTAATTATCATTGAGTTACCAATCACAGAGAGCAGGCAGAGGAAACCGCAGGCAATAGAGGCAGCGAAAGCAAGAAGATCCCGTCGCCGGAAAAAAGCAGATCCGCCGCGGAATTTATCTTGTTTTTTTACTACCTTGCCTGCCTGTTTCCGGAAAGGGGAAATCCTTTTCCTGAACCCTGTTTCAGGAGCCGTTCCCCCATTTTTCGGAGGAAATAGTGCCACGAAATGTGCCAAAATGCCTTTAGGCACAAATTTCATACAGGCCGTGAGAAATCTTATTGATTTTTAACCCAATAGCACTCTTTAGCAACCGATAAGCCGTGCGTTTGGGAATCTCTAAATGTACAGCCGTATCCATGAACTGGCGGGTGGTAAATTGCCGGGGCAAACGCTCCAGGATCAGGCTCAGTTTGTCCGGATTTTCCAACTCCCGCACCTCCCCGTCTCCCGCCTGCACGGAGGTGATCAACAGGCGGCTATGCTCCAGGCAGGTAGTAGCTATGGAGAGGGCGGCCTCGAAATGGGACTGACTGCAATAGCAGACCGCAGAGGTATATCCCTGCTCTGCCTTCTCCAGCGCGGTGAACACCATGCACAGACGCATCGTCATCAGTCCGTGCCGCTTCACACAACTCTGAAAGTCTTCCCGCTCCAGCAAACTACTCTGCCGCAACAGGTCGGAAAACACCTCATCCATACGCACCCACTGCCGGTGGCTCAGGCGTACCCGGGTGGGGTGCTTCTCCAGCCAGGCATACGCCTGCGCCAGCCGATGAGACAGGGCCTGGAAATGCTTCTCCACCTCATCTTCCTCCTCTCCCAGCGGCACCACAGACTTCCACCGGGGAGCCTGCCGGAAGGTATAGAACAGGAAACGGCTGTAGAGCCCGTTTTCCGAGGTAGGGATCAGCCGGTTGAGCTGAGAGGGAGTGCCCGAGAGCAACACCGCCAGGCGCGGGCGGTGCAGGTAGATAGGCTCGCCGTTCACCTTGAACGAAGAGGAGGTAGACTCGTGCTGGAAAAACTTGCGCAGGTAGTCGAAGAAATTCCCATACTCCTGCCTGCCCGCTCCCGAGAGCGTGTCGGCTTCGGTCTCGAAGAGCAATCCGCCCCGGTCGCCATTCTCCCGGACATGATGCAGGATACGCGCCTTGCTCGTATCCCCCGGGATATGCGGAAAGAAGTAGCGCGGTTCCTCGGGCGGAGCCACCGCCGCCGGCCCGGGAGTAACCCTCTGCGGGTCAGGTGAGGCGGATGAGCCCTGCCTGCGGGCTGCCTGCCGCTCCGCCTTCTGATAGGCTTCCAGATCGGCCTCGTATTGCCGCCTGAGCTCCTGGTTGCGACGCATGGCCTGCTCTACATATACCTGGAAGAGCGAGTAGGCATACTCCAGTACACTCTTGTTGCTGGCTGCTGCCGCCACTACAAAGGTATACAGGTTGGGCCAGTAAGCCTTGTAGTGATAGAACCCCTGGACCTGAGGCAGGCAAGCGCTTACGGCAGTAAGCAATCCCAACAAAAGCACATCCCGCTCCCGCGGTTCTTTCGTGTACACCATGGCCTCCCGGAGCAGGGCGGGCAGAGCCTCAAAAACACGCTCCGGAAACGTGGGTGTATGCTCCCTGAGGCTCTCACCACCGATTTTTTCGTCCCACAGCCTCTCCTCTTCCCCGCCGTCTGTCTGCTGTTGTGCCACTAAAGGCATTTTGGCATTCCCGTGGCACAAAGAGGGAGCGTCGGATGCCTCTTCCCGGGTCGCGCGGGAGTAAGCCGATTTGACAACCGCCGCGATCTCCCGGCTGTCGAATCCCGGCTGTGCCAGCCGCGCCACTGCGGCCCGGTAGAGCTCCTGCTGCGGGATGCCCCTGCCCGCCGCCTCACAGGCCATGCGGAAAAGCAGGTTGTTGCGCTGCCCCTCCACGGCGGGATACAGCGTTTGCCAGGCAGCTACCCACTCGTTGGTAGAGCAGCACGGGGCTATCCCTACAGGAGGTGCTTCCGTGCCGGCAGCAGGGCATTCGCTCCGGCAGGCTGCCTGGCCGGAGAGATCCGCTGCTCCCAGGCTCTCACCGGAGATCGAGGCAATCGCAGGCAGTTCCTGTACCGCCCCTGCCCCCTCGCTCACCGCCTCCGGAAGATCCAGCGGACAGGCATCTGCCCGATAGAACGTTTCGGGGTCCCACGAAACAAAATGTCCGCGGCTGATGTCCTTGCAGGCCGGATCGGAGGCACACCCCAGCAGGCGGTCGAAGAGGGCAGCCACCTGCCGGTAGGTATGCCCGTGCCGCTCCGCACTGCCTGCGGTGCGCACCACCACCTTGAGCCCCTCTCCCGACGGGGTAACGAACGCGGAGACCACCGACGGATGCTCCGCGCAGCGGGAGCGCATCTCCACCAACCGGGCGGGGTCGGCGATCTTGTCGTAGTCGAGCACCACCAGCGCGCTGTACACCCGCAACTGACTGGCCCGGTGTCCACCCTCGAACACCCCGGAGAAGGCCACGAAGGGGAGTAACCGCTTGCCATCCGCCACCGCCTGCTTGTCGCCCCGCGCCTGTGCCTGCCGGATCTGCTCCACCGCCTGCTGCCAACGCCCGCCGCGGATACCGGACACTACTTGTTCTACACTCACATTCACCAGCTGGCCACTGGCCACGCTGCGAAACACAGAAATCTGAAGTTCTTTCATTGTATCAGATCCATTTAGGTTAAACATGAAAAATAACTTTTTTTATCGGGATTAAAAACCGTGCAAAGATACGTAGCCCCGCACGGTTTTTCGGAACCAAATTTACCCCCGTTCCGCGGCCCTGAAACGTAGGATTAATTAACATTTTTCCTTCCGGACAACTCCCTGAGACCTAATCCGGTAAATAGTCTTTCAGCTTCCGGATCAGCTCCAACAGGCACTTTTTTGTCACCTTTCTCGGCACCTCTCCGGCATAGATCTTTTTCAGGTAATTAAGTATGGAGCTCTGACTCAGACACTTTTCCGGATCATCTTTCTGACAGAAAAAGAAAGTTCTGTCCAGCAGATCGGCGATGGCTCCCCGGGAATTGTCGGTTTCGGCCCGTATCCACTTTTCCTGCAATCCCCACACCATCAGCTCCATGACCAAAGGTACTGCGTCGGGGTGCACCACCAGTCGTTGCGTATGCAACACCTCCTCTTGTTTCAGTTTTTGTAACTCCTCTTTCGCGTCGGATACCGCATGCATAGCTGTGTCTAATAGTCGGATAATGTCCTGTATTTCCCCCGGGACAACGTTTTTTCTGTTTTCATTTTTCATAGATCTTAGGCTTTTTATAAATTATAGTTTAATTAAATCCTGGGACCCAGGACCTAAATGTAGGGCTTTTTGCACGGATATCCTGTACCGTTTCCGAACAAAACGAAGGCAGAAAAAAGTCCCGGTGACACATGAGCCATGTATCACCGGGACTTGCGGCAAGTGTTACCGGGACCCGGAGAAAGTCCCGGTAACACCGGATAGGATGTACGTGTTCCTTTTTTCAGACAGAAGAACAAAAGAACAAAAGAAGAAAGATAAAAATGTATAAAATGGCATCTATCCACAAGTAGTGAATAATGAGTAGTACCTCACAACTTAGAACTTAGAACTTAGAACTTAGAACTTAGAACTTAGAACTCAGAACTTAGAACTCAGAACTCTTATCTGTTCTTCTGTCTGAAAAAATAAAATCTGTCCAATGAAGGAAATGCACTCCCCCTGGTCAGGGTTCTCCCAATGCCTCTACGATCATTTTTACCTGTACCGGACTGAGATTTTTACAGCTTTTGCGGTAGCCGGTGCATTGAAGATCTTCCAGAAGAGTAGGATGCAGTTGTATCCATTCGTTCCAGGTACGCAAGGCAGACCGTATAGGCAGATGGGGCAGATAAAGATGCACTAAATCTCTCTTGAGATAGGTACGGATCGGAAAACGTTCGTCTTCTTCCGGACAGACGGTTACAGGATGTTTTTTCATATAATTATAAGGCTTCGATATATACCACAAAGATACACATAAAATGGGAGAAAAACAATAGATAATAGATTGTTTATCAGATATATAATTCTCTTTTCCCAAGTTTTTCAAGTATTCCGGCATCTGTCCGGAAGAACAGAAAACACCTCTATTCATCCCGGACAGAAAAAACAGAAAAACGATCACGTAAAGTCACGTAAAGTCACGTAAAGTCACGTAAAGTCTCAAATCTACCAGTTTGTCGAATTTGCGCTCCCGCCGTTCCGTATCTTTGTTTCTGTGATCACACCCTATATTTTTTAATTACACAACTTAAACCATTACGTAGTATGAGTACACATGTAAAAGTTCCGGTGGTACGTTACAAACGACCCCGCATTCTCGGAGATCCTGACTCCGGAGAGATCTACCTGCTTAAACGCAAACCGGAAACGACCCGTACGTACACCATCGCCGATCTGTCGCGGGAGATAGAGGCCAAAAGTACGCTGACCGAAGGAGACATCAGCCATACCATTGAAGAGCTGGTGAAGCACCTGCGCAAGAAATTAGTGGAGGGCGATAAGGTGAAGATCTCCGGTCTGGGTACCTTCTTCACCACCTTCAACACCACCCCTGCCGAGGAGGAGAAAGAGTGCACCGTGCGCAGCATCCGCCGGGTCAACATCCGCTTTATGGTAGACAACTCGTTGCGCCTGGTGAATGCCTCACACGCGCTCACAGACAGTGAGAACAATGTGAGTTTCGAACTCTGCAAATGTGCCGACCACCAGGGTACCTCCGACAGTGGCAACCCCGGGAACCCCGGCAACGGCAACGACGACGACGACGGCAATCTACTGGATTGATGTGCCGGTAGTTCTCTTCTCACAGATAGACCCCTGATCCGTACGCGACCCCTGCGACGGATGCACCCCGGACGCCCGCTCTCCTCCGCCACCGGAAAGCACAGCGCGCCAACGACCCGGCATCGGAATGCCTTTCGCCATCTGCCGGGGCCTGCGGATCAGCGGTATATCCCACAGAAGAAATTCTGATGTATACGCGGGAACTCCCGTACCTGTGTTTCACCCTTTTAACCCCTTATTTTTTTCAGATGAAAACCATCCTTAACAAAACCGTAGACCTGCTTTCCGTAGTACTGCCTTTCCTGAAACGCAGCCGCCCGGAAGAGCTGAAAGCCTTTACCAACCTGATCACCGATCAGTACGAATTCCTGATCGGACAGTTACAGAACGCCCTGAAAGAGTACTTCATCCTCAGCGAAAAGATCCGCGACATGCACCAGGAGATCCGGGAACTCAACGAGAAACTCAACCAGGCCCTCAAAATGCAATGCAAGGTGGAAGACTGCAAAACGAGAGAATAAAGATCAGACAGAAGAACAGAAGAACCTATAAGAGAAGATCCGGACATAACTTATCTCTTTTTTTAAAAACAGACAGAAGAACACAAGAAGAAAGATAAGAATGTATAAAATGACATCTATCTACCAGTAGTGAATGATGAGTAGTACGTCACCACTTAGAACCTGGAACTCTTATCTGTTCGTTTGTTCTTCTGTCTGAACATTGAATTTTTTCTCTATATGTTCTTTTGTTCTTCTGTCTGAAAACGAATTTTCCCTCTCTATATCCTTGTACTTTATACGTATGTCCAAAAACAACTTACCATGAAAAATCAAATCGTAAATCGCAGAGCCATTGATCTGCTGGTGATCCACTGCACCGCCACACGCGACGGGGTGGCCTATACACCGGAACAACTCGAACGAGACCACCGCGCCCGCGGCTTCGACGGGCCGGGCTATCACTACTACATCCGTCGCAACGGGGACATCAGATCCCTGCGCGACGTGGAAAAACCCGGCGCGCACGCCAAAGGGTACAACGCCCACTCCATCGGCATCTGCTACGAGGGCGGACTCGACACCCACGGCCGCCCGGCGGATACCCGCACCCCGTGGCAGAAACACTCCCTGCGGGTGCTGGTGCGAGCCTTGCTGGCCGACTACCCCGGAGCACGCGTCTGCGGACACCGCGACCTGAGCCCGGACCTCAACGGCAACGGCATCGTAGAACCCCACGAATGGACCAGGCAGTGTCCCTGCTTCGACGTGAAGAAGGAGCTAAGCTGATTGCCGGAAGTTAGAACGATCCTGCCAGGGAACAGGCAAGGATTCATCCACCTGTAGAGACGCACGGCGTGCGTCTCCGCGGTATACGTCCAACACAGACGACATACTCCCGGCACACAGGATATGTATTCCATACACGTGATATACTTCTCATACAGAGAAGTAACCGATAGAAACAGACATCTACCGGACAGACACAAGGATGGAAACACAAGCCCTCTTCCAATCACAGACAGGATATGACAAAGACACCTTCCTTTATTGGACATAAATCGCGGAGACGCACGCTCTTATTGGACGTACATCGCGGAGACGCACGCTCTTATTGGACGTACATCGCGGAGACGCAC
>JAJBTC010000218.1:0-6220 GCA_020861095.1 Bacteroides sp. | reverse complement strand
GGACGTACATCGCGGAGACGCACGCTCTTATTGGACGTACATCGCGGAGACGCACACTCTTATTGGACGTACATCGCGGAGACGCACGCCGTGCGTCTCTACAGGTGGATGTTTTCCAGTACAGGCAGATGTGGTTCATCTGATACAGCGAAGTGTCTGTGTTTCTCCATTTTTTTCACCCAATCAAACAATCAATCAAACAACCAATCAACCAAACAAACAATCAATCAACCAATCAAACAAACAAACAAACAAACAACCAATCAATCAAACAACCAATCAACCAAACAAACAAACAAACAAACAATGAAACAAACAATGAAACAAACAATGAAATCCAACCACCCTTTTTATAAAAAAGCAGAGCGGCAAGGCCGCTCCGCTTTCCGGACCGCGCACGCCGCGATCCCTCCCCTGAGACAGGCCCCTCTGCTTCTCCCCCGCTCCTGCACCGGCCGGCACAACCACCGGCGCCACTCCCGCGGCAGGGCCGGCACCCCCCTGATGCTTTCCCTGTGGTTCGCGCTGCTCTCCCTGTTGCCCCTGCGGGCACAGGATCCGCTTCTCAACCAGGTGATCCCCCCGACCCCGCCGCGGCGGCGATAGAGAAATTCACGAGCTATCCCGTGTCGCCCGCCACCGGGCTGATCGACGTGGGCATACCGCTCTACTCGCTCGACTACTACGGACTGTCGCTCCCGCTGGAACTGAAATACCACTCCGGCGGGGTGAATGTGCGCGACCCGCTGGGATTCACCGGACAGAACTGGACGCTGACACCGGGACTGCGCATCAGCCGCACCATCCGGGGCAAGGCCGACGAGCACTACCAGGTGATAGACCAGCAGAGACTGCTACAGATCTGGACTACCGGAGGTCCGGAACTCTTTTACTTAGCCGCCGGACCGGGGGATGGAGAATGCAGGCAACTGATCGGAACGCCTACCAGTTATATCGATGCCGAGCAGGACATCTTCACCCTCCAGATGCCCGGACTGGAGACCTCCTTTGTGCTCAACCGCAACGGCAATACCTTCACCGCGGAGATGCTTACCGGGCAGCCGCTGGAGATTACTCCGGTGGTCACGACCTCCAGCAATCCGCTCAGCAACTCCATCTCCGGATTCCGCGTACGCAACGACCAGGGCATCACCTATCACTTTGCCGTGGGCAATAACGCGCTCACGGGCGACGGCTATGTAGAGACAGACGGTGTAGGACGCCGCGTGGGCTGGATGCTGCGCCAGATTGTCTTTGACAACGGACAAACGATCGACTTCACCTACAAGAAGATGCAGCAATCGTATCCCGACTTCAGCGAAGCACTGGCTGTCTACGATATGGAGAGATGGGAAGGGTTGGGTTGTCACCCCGGAGAAGCTCCTGTGTACCAGATCACGGGGAGAGTCCAGAACATAGACTACGAAAGAAACCGTACACAGGCCTACTCTACCCTGGTACTCACGCAGATCACCGCTCCGCTGGGTACAGTGAAGCTGACCTACGCCACCGCCACCGGAACCTCCCAGCGGCTCACCTCCTTAGTGGCCCACAACGTAGAGAACAAACAGGTACGCTCGGTGAACCTGACCTACAACAGCGAATCGCTGCTCACCCGCGTGGCCATCGGCGGAAAGGGCGCCTACCGCTTCACCTACTACGAAGAGACTGCTACCACCTTGCGCAACAAAGGCTTCGATTGGTGGGGATTCTACAACAACACCGGAAAGGTCTATGCTCCCAATGTGCCCCGGTTCACCATAGATACGGAGTTCGGCCTGACGCTCCAGACCCTGTCTGTGGGATACGATGTAAGCAGAGCCCCTTCGGAAAGTTTCATGTCCGCACACAGCCTGAAAGAGGTGCACTACCCCACCGGCGGAAGACTGACGATACAGTACGAGCCGCACCGCTTTGCCATAGACGGGCAGCAGAAGTCCGGCGCGGGGCTGCGGGTGAAGCGTACCGACACCTACGATCCGGTATCGGGAAAGACCATCACCGAGACGTATACCTACGAAGAGCCCCACTATACCGGAAAGTTCTACCCCGACACCCGCTGCCTGGTAAAGACCTCCCGCGTCTCTTTCCTGAGCAACAACTACAACATAGCCCGCAAGCGGCTGATCAGCACCTTTCCGCAACAGCCCTATTTCCAGAACAACCCGCTGTTTGTCTGGTACGGCAAGGTGACGAAGCATACCGCTGCCGGAAAGACAGTGTATACCTATACGCACCAGACCGATCAGTGGAACTCGGGCACTCCCGGACAGGTAGGCTCCTATTACAACCATACTTACCTCACCACAGCCATCTACCGCTATGCGCGCCGGGCTCCGCTCCTGATGACGGAGACCCACTACAAGACCGAAGCAGGCAAAGACACTCCGGTAGAGAAGACCCTGTACGGGTATTCGACCTCGCTTTCCCGAAAGGCACAGCACATGGTATTCCCTTTCGTACTGCCTGTTTCGCACAGTTCGTACTGCGCCTATCTGGATCCGCTGCCGTATGTGTGTTATCCGACCCGGTACTACGAGTGCTCTGAGATAGAAGATCCGATCCTGATGCATGAGTACAGCCTCTATACAGGCGATGTCCGCACTACCTCCGTAGAGAAGCGCACCTACCTGGGGGGCGACAGCTTAGTGCACCGCACTACGCTGAGCTACGACAGCAAACGCCCCTACAACGTGACGCGGAAAAATACCTTTCTGCCTACGGGAGAACAACTGACCGAGCAGTATTATTATTGCTACAACGAGTTACCCGACCAGAGGTCGCTCACCTGGAACGAACAACTGGCTATGGCCACCATGCTTGCGAATAACTACGTGACCGCTCCGATGCAAACGGTGCGTCTGCACAACGGCTCAGTGACAACCAGCACCTTGGTAAGCTATAAAACGGTGACCGGAAAGCTGATGCGCCCCGCTACGCTCTATCAGAAAAAGGGCAACGGATATTTCAATATCCGGGTAAGGTATGAGGAATATGACAACTTCGGCAACCCGCGCTATGTGGTGAAAGACGACTGTGAGAGAATTTTCTACATCTGGGGCTACAAAGGCATGTACCCCGTTGCCGAACTCAGAAACGCCACTCCGGTAGCTGTTAAACGCTACATCCCGGAAGCTACACTGGATGCTATGGCCCAGAACGCGACGTTGCAGTCGGGACACTTCGTACTGTTACGTACCCTGCGCAGCACCCTGGATGGTGTACACTGTACCCTGATGCAATACCATCCGCTGATCGGGATCCGGCAGTTCAACGACCCGCGGGATATCTTCGACAGCTATACATACGACAGTTACGGTCGCCTCTCTGCCTGGTGGAGATACCCTCAGCAGGCAGAGACACGGCTGAAAGAAGAATATAAGTACAACTATGTCAACAACTAATCACTTATACACCATGAACACAACTTTCTATACCTCTCATCCCCTGCTGAGGCAGATGGCCCTGCTGCTGACTCTGCTACTCGCTTCCACGCTGGCACAGGCACAAACCCATAGCCGCAATTACGTATGGACGCGTACCTTCACCACAGAAAATCAAAGTACCTTCAACGACCAGATCGAGTATGTGGATGGGTTGGGACGCCCTGTGCAGAAGGTACTCCGGGAAGCCTCTCCCCGGCAACGGGATATCGTCAGCCCGCAAGAGTACGACCTTGCAGGACGGGAATCCCATACCTGGCTACCGACCCCTCAGAGCACAGCCACATACGGAGCATTTATTGCTCCGGCTACTCTGAAAACCCAGGCATGGGCTTTCTATGCCGACTCGGCATACTCCCGCCCGGTGTATGAAGACTCGCCGCTGGGGCGTGTCACCGAACACTATCACCCCGGCCGGGAATGGTATAACAACCGCAAAAGCGTACGTACGCAGTACCTGACCAACAATCAGTCGGACACCCTGATCTGTGTCCGGTACAGTGTGTCGGGCAACGGAGAGACCCTCAGCAAAAGTGGCAGCTACGCCACCGGCACGTTGCAGGTAACCCGTGTGGAAGACGAAGCAGGACATACCGCTTTCCTGTTTACCGACGGACAAGACCGTCTGATCCTAAGCAGGCAGATCGGCCGTAACGGCACCACGAAGGTGAAACACGATACCTATTATGTCTACGACACATGGAACAACCTCTGCTTTGTATTACCTCCGCTGGCCGCCGACGCGCTCACAGTCAATGGGTATTGGGACGAGACCAACACCACGTTGCGGCAATACGCGTACATCTACCGGTATGACCAGCGCAACCGCTGCATTTATAAGAAGTTGCCGGGAGTAGAACCTGTCCTCTATGTCTACGATCAGGCAGACAGACTGATCTTCACACAGGATGGGGAGAGAAGACAGGCCGGAGAATGGCTGTTCACCATACCCGATATGCACGGCCGCACGGTGCTGACCGGGATCTGTAAAAACCAGATATCCGATGCCAACTACCTCTCAGGAATCACCGTTGAGGCAGCCTATGACCGGGGTGGCACCACCTATCTCTACTACACCCTGGGAGCAGGTCTTACCCTGACCGCCCCGGTGACCCTGCTGGAGGCCAACTACTACGACAGCCACGCCATCCTGGACAAACCGGAATTTTCCTCCCTCGGATATGTAAACCGCAACGGATATACCGGACAGCGGTATGGCGACCGCAACGAGCCCTTCACCACCAACGGGTTGCTCACCGGACGGGCGGTAGCTGTGCTGGATGGCAGCTCTTCTGTGAAGTATACGTACGAAGTATTTTACTATAACACAGAGGGTGCGGTGGTACAGAAACAGGCCACCCACCTGCTGGGAGGCAAAGAGCAGGAATTCTGCTATTACGACTTCACCGGGAAGCCCCTGCGCCGTTTTTCGATACATACCGCTACCGGAAACCCTCAGCAGACCGAAGAATATATCTATACCTACGACCATGCCGGAAGGCTTACACAGACCAAACACAGTCTCAATGGCGCGGCAGACGTCATCTTGGCAAAAAATAACTATGACGAACGGGGGCGGCTCAGTTCCGTTCTGGTAGGCGGATGGGACATCTTACGCGCCGCTTATACATACAACGTACGTTCATGGATCACACAAAATACCGGAACTCATTACAAAGAGAATCTGACCTATACCTACAACGGAAACATCCGGAAGAAATCATGGACCCTGAACAACCAGACCCAGATCTATACCTATACGTATGATCATTTGTCCCGATTGTTACAGGCCGACTATACCGGCAGTCAGTCTGCCGGCACGAAGTATACCTATGACAAGCAGGGCAACCTGCTGACCCTGCAACGAAGCGGCCCGCTGAGTGCTACCTCAGGCGGTATACTGGACAACCTGACATTCAGCTATACGGGCAACCAGCTCCGCTATGTGAACGATACCGGACCCAACGGAACCTACAACGGCTCTATGGACTTTAAAGATTATACCAAAGGCACAGGTGTAGAGTATATTTTCAACGCGAATGGTGCCATGACGAAAGATTTAAATAAAGGAATTTCCTCCATTGCGTATAATTACTTAAATTTGCCCCGAACCTTAGACATGAAAAATCCCGTGGCCGAAGCACGCAACACATATACCTATTCCGCGGATGGCATCCTGCTCAGCAAGCTGCAACAGTGGAACGCTGCCCCATCGGTCGGTGCCACACCCGGCTCGGCCGTCCATACCGCGGCACTGAACCAATCCCTGCGCACAGACTATGTGGGAAACAAGGTCTACGAAAACGGAGTACTCAAACGTATCTTAGTAGATAACGGATATATCGAAAACGGTCAATATCACTTCTATGTCAAAGACTACTTAGGCAACAACGTAGTGACTACCAACCGCACCGGACAGACCGTATCGCAGCACCAGTCATACTATCCCTTCGGCGCCTCTGTAGCGGATGTCAGCCTCTCCCACCAACAGGTACAACCCTACAAATACAACGCAAAGGAACTCGATAGCCACAACGGACTGAATTTGTACGACTACCACGCCCGCCAGTACGACCCGGCCATCGGTAGGTTTACCACCATGGACCCGCTGGCGGAGAAGTATTACTCGACAAGTCCCTATGCCTATTGCGCGAATAATCCGGTAAGGTATACAGACCCCACAGGCATGGCTTATGACATAGAGGTAGTCTGTGATGAAGAGGGTAGGTACAGGTACATCATTGTAGGAGGTACATTAAACTACGATCAGAATATAT
>JAJBTC010000080.1 GCA_020861095.1 Bacteroides sp. | reverse complement strand
ATGGGAATGCATATACTATGCAGGAGGCTTTTTTGTTGGACCTGCACCGCGGAGATGCATGCCGTGCGTCTCGTATGTTTGCATCTGAAATGTAATGTATAGGGATTTACAAAATGTAATTTCAATCGTAAATCGTAAATCTGTAAATCGTCAATCTCTTTGCGTCTCGTATGTTTGCATATAAAATGGTACGCATAGGGATTTACAAACCTATTCTTTCTGTAATTTCAATCGTACATCGTAAATCCCTTCGCTGACCGTTGGTTGACTTCGTCGACCGTTGGTTCGTCCAATCGTAAATCTCTTTGCGTCTCTACAACAAGTGGATGAGCACATGAAATATGTTTAGATAAGATTGTTTTTTCAAGTCATACCTTGTAATTCTTTTAACTGTCCCTATCAAAGCGATTGTCCCACTACGACACAGTGATGGTCTCACTACTGGAAGTAGATAGTAACGCTACGACTAATGGGTGGTTTCCCTACTGGATAAGGTTAGTTTTACTACCAGATAGTTCAGTTTCCCTACTGGATAATTTGGTTTTAATACCAGATAATTCGGTTAGGCTACTGGATAATTCAGTTTCCCTACTCGAAAAAAATTTAAAAAGGTGCTCAAACACTTCTGAAACAAGAAATCCCCCTTGCTACCATATGGTAAAAAGGGGGACTTTATGAATTCAAGCCTTTACGTTCAATCCGGTTATTCGGATTATACAGATATAAATTATCTTACCATTCCGGATTTTGTCCCAATTCCGGGTTCCTGGCTATTTCTCCGGATGGGATAGGCCACAGGTAGTTCTTTGTTTCATCGAAGTTCCTGTTTGTGAAGTTAGTTCCTCCGTAAGCATCCAGATAGTTTACCCCATTCAGAGGTCTTAAAAAGAGAGTGGCTTTGATATTACTTATTTCTTTTTCTTTTTCTTCTCCCTCTAATCCTGTTCCGAAATACTCATAATATTCATCGATGTAAGATTCTTCGAACCTCATACCTAACATCTGGTTTTTCAGATAGCTTCCTTTCTTCCAACGCATCAGGTCCTGATAGCGGTGTTGCTCGAAACAAAGTTCTACCCGACGCTCTCTGCGAATCTCAACCAACAAGGGGCTTAAGCCTTCACTTGCGTATTTACTGTCTATGGGAATATCATTGATATTCAGTTTAGGCATATCCACTCTTTCACGCAACTTGTTGATCGTTTTGTCCAGGATCTCCTGTGTACAGGTTCCCAGTTCGGCGGTTGCTTCTGCCAGATTCAACAATACTTCCGCATAGCGGAACAGCGGGGCATCATGTGACTCATTACCATATCCTTTGGCATCCTGACTCTTTTCGTAGTATTTGATGACGTGATATCCGGTTGCCGACTGCCATCCGGTCATTCCGGCTATACGTGGGAACTCAAACTGATCTCTGTTGAAGAGTATGCCCTGGGAGTTTCCGGGATCAAGTACAATTTGTGTAAGCCGGGGATCACGATCTCTGAATACATTTTCTAAACGGTAACCTCCTAAAGGTTCGTATTCGTTGTTCTGATAGCGCTTTGTTGCTCTCAGGGGCAATGCTTTTCCGTCTTCAATGCAAAGGAAATCGTCGATAAAATCTTTGGTAGCCCCCACTCCGTTCTGCACAATGTATCCGCACAGACGATGGCCTAATATACCCGTAGTGTATTTGCGATACAGTATCACCTCTTTATTACCTGCCAGATCATCGGAAGTGAAAAGAGAAGCATAATCCTGGCTCGGATTTCCGGTCATATGGATTTCGTATTTATTCAAAGCCATCAGTTCTTCCGATGCTTTTACACACTCTTCCAGGAATTTGTCGCCACCTTGCAGGTTATGATATTTGCGGTAGGTTCCTTCATACAGGCAGATGCGGGATTTGAGAGCCAGGGCGGTACCTTTGTCTATCCGTCCTTGCCGGTTGTCGTCCCAGACTACAGGTAAGTAGGATGCGGCGCGAGTGATATCATTAAGTACGGAATCCATTACCACCTCTCTTTTGTCACGTGGTTTGTAAAGCTCTTCGGATTCCGTATTTAACGGAGTGCTGATCCAGGGAACATCTCCGTACTTCTGCACTTTGTCCAGATAGAACCAGGCCCGGAAAAAATAGGCTTCACCGGTATAATAGTTTATAATATCTTCACTTACCGCTTCTACCGTAGGACCAAACTGGATGAGGCTGTTGCAGTGGAACAGCAGTTCCCATTTCCAGGTTCCACGTCCCGCGTTGGCAGGAATGGTGTTTTGTCCGGCCGAATATTGTGCGGCCCAGGCATGATTACTGCTTCTGGATACAAAATTGTCAGACATGACATCCCACCAGAAAGCCGCGTGTGTATTGCTGGCCCACGCGTCATGTGTATGTCCTAACATGAAATCATAATCGTTATTATTTGCCGCTTTATTGTATATGCCGTTGGCAAATAATTCGAGATCGTTTCTGGTTTTCCAGTATTGAGGCTCATTGATATCCGTAGTTGGTTTCCGGTCAAGAAAAGAATCGTTGCATGAGGTAAATCCTGCTGACAGAAATACCACCACAAGGATATTTATTATCTTCTTTTTCATTTCTGTTTATTTTTAGAAGGTTACATTAATACCTATAGAATAAGTTCTCTGGAAGGGATATACCATCTCTCCCTTTTTCTCCGCAGCTTCAGGATCAAGTGCACCTTTTAAAGGGGTAAAGGTCAGCAGGTTCTCTCCACTTACATATACAGATGCCTGTGACAGTCCGATCCGGTTGAGCCATACACGGGGTATGTTATAACCTATGGTCAGATTTTTCAGACGCAGGTAAGAAGCATCCTGTAGATAACGGGTTTGCTTTTCACGGTTTTTAGTTGCTCCTATGGTTGGTTTGTAGAAGTAAGCATCGGGATTATCCTCACTCCAGGAATCTCTCATAAACCACTTCTGGGTATTGTAATATTGGGTGGGTGCAGGCCACCATTGCTGACTTTCGGGATAGAAGTCGCGTTTGCCTACTCCCTGGAAAAATACACTTGCCCAGATATTCTTATAAGCTACATTGGCTGTGATCCCATATTGATAGCGGGGAGTTGTATTTCCGATCACTCTCAGATCTCCGTGGTCGTCCAGCGTACGACTTCCGTCAGTAATAGCTGTATCATCATCATCCAGGTTTTTGTATTTTACATCTCCGGGAGACCAGTTGGAGTTTATCCTGTTCTGATTGGGAATGTTTTCCTTGAGTTTATAGATCTCTGTTCCGTTATCATCTATGGTTATATCAAAGTCATCCCTTGTAAACAGACGATCTGTCTCGTATCCCCAGATGTCTCCGTATTTCTTGCCTACGTAGTAGTCGTCAATCGCACCTGATTCATTTTCATATTTTGTGATCTCTGCCTGTGAATCGGCCAGCATAAGAGTTACACCATAGGTGAAATCTTTACCAATGCGGTCGTTCCATTTCAGGATAAATTCCCAACCACGGGTACGAAGAGTAGCTCCGTTTACCGGAGGAGCAGTAGCTCCTAAAATACCGGGATACTTTTTCATCATCAGCATGTCAGAAGTCGTTCTTTGATACCAGTCAAAAGACATGTCTAATCGCTGATCAAGCAAGGTCAGATCGACTCCGGCATTTATCGTGGAAGCCTTTTCCCAGGTCAGGTCTTCTGTTACCAGATAGGCGGGATTGATATAAGGACTTTTGCCGTTGCTGTTGAAGAGCCAGTTGCTACCTGTACCGGAAGGCATGAAAGGAATGTAAGGATAATATTTCCTGTTCTCTGTCCAGCTGGTATCTGTCAGTAACTGATTGCCGAGTACTCCGTAAGACGCGCGAAGTTTCAGGTTATCGAGCCAACCGCGCGTCGAGTTCATAAATGCTTCTTCTGAAATACGCCACGCGGCGGAGAAAGAGGGAAGAAATACAAACCGATCGTCTGAAGGGAACCGTGAGGTTCCGTCGTAGCGTCCGTTGATCTCGAACAGGTACCGGCTATCATAGATGTAATTGAGACGGAAAAAGGCTCCGCGAAGTGCCCATTCGTATCCGGATTCTGCTACCTCATGTTGCCCGGTACCGAGGGATAGACTGGGAAGATCCGGGATCAGTCCGTCGTATCTTCTGCCCCAGAAATAGTTATATTTGGTCAGTTCCTGGTTGTAACCCATCATGGCTTTCAGATAGTGTTTCCCGGCGAATGTATTTTCATATTCGGTATATACATTGAATGAATAATAATCTTTATTATTATTTCTGCGTTCGTAGTAATTCGTGCTTGTACTGCCTTGAGATGGATTGAATAAATTAGTCATCATATCCATTCGTTTCTTATTCTCCGCAATGTTGGTGTAGTTCAGGTTATAAGTGAAATCTACGCGGGCTTTCCAGTTTTTCGTAAAGGTAAGGTCGGCACTTCCTGTGAGCCATACATCGTGTTTCATGGTATTTTTACGACCTCCGATATCCAGATAGGCAATCGCATTCTGGTCATCGAAATAGGTTCCGATGTATTTGTCGTATTCCGGGTAACCTGCTACTCCCGGGAAAGGGTCTGCCATATTGGTAGGTACGGAAAAGACCATCATAGAGAAAATATTGTCTTTGTAATTGACAGGTTCCGAGTTATTCGAATAATTGTACAAGACCTTAGCCCCTAATTTGAGCCAGGAAGTAGTCTGGTTCTCTACCGTCAGTCGCGTGTTCAGACGCTTGAAGTTATCATCGCCATACTTATAAATACCTTCCTGATTGAGATACCCGATGGAGGAGTAGAACTTCGTCTTGTCATTTCCTCCTGAGATGTTTACATTGTGACGCTGTGAGGGCGTGAATTTTTTGAGCATACGACCTACCCAATCTGTATAGCCGTAAAAATAAAATTTACCGTCTACAATGTCATACTCCGGATTGTTCTTGGGATCTTTGTCGTAGGCTTTCATTTTGTCAATATGTGCCAGATCAAACGGAGTACCACTTGCGTTTTTAATCGCTGTATTGATAAACTCCGCATGCTCCCAACTGGTATCTACCATATCGGGCAGACGGGTTGCCTGGGAAAATGCCACACTACCGGAATAAGAGATCGTAGTTTTATCCGTGGTTCCGCTTTTGGTCGTTACCAGTACTACCCCGAAAGCGGCACGTACTCCGTAAATGGCTGCCGCAGCCGCGTCTTTCAATACGGTTACATTGGCAATGTCATTGGGGTTGACCATATCTAAGCTCATCTCTAAGCCATCTACAAGTACCAGCGGGCCCCCTCCATTGATAGAGGTTGTACCACGTATGTTCAGTGTAGCAGATGCGGCAGGATCACCGCTCGAAGGCAGGATCTGCAGGTTGGGAATGGCACCTTGAAGAGCCGCAGCCGCGTTCATTACCGGGCGTGATTCGATGATCTTCGAATCTACCTGCCCGACGGCACCTGTCAGGTTCGCTTTCTTCTGAGTACCGTATCCTACTACTATGACTTCATCCAGTGTCTGGCTGTCTTCTCTCAGTACGATAAGCAGGTGGCGTTCGCTGCCTAATTTGACTTCCTGTGTCAGGTAGCCAATGTAAGAAACCTGGATAGTAGCACCCGCAGGTACATTGTGTAGAGTAAAGTTCCCGTCAAAATCAGTAATAGTACCTGTCTGGTTCTCTTTTACCAGGACACTGGCACCGATGATAGGTTCTTTGTTGTCGGTTACAACCCCGGTAATCGTAGTTCCCGATTGCTGGGTGTTTCGGATGCCGTCTGTCAGAGTGTGTTCTCTTCCTGATGCCATCATGCTGAAGGTTGTGACCAGCAGGGCGAAGAACAGCCACACTCTTCTGATTAACAGAGGTCTTTCGGTTTGATTTTTTTTCTTCCTCATGGTATTCGTTTCTTTGATAGGTTAGTAAAAAAATAAGTTAACACGGTTTTCATTTCTGATATGTTATTATAGGTGTATAGGTTCGATGGTCAGGCGTATGTAGCCGTTGGTGACAGGTTTTTTGAGTCGGATGCCTACACGTGTATAGGAGGGAGCGTTCTCTTCAATCACTTCCGGGTTCAATTCTACAGCACCCGATGCTTCGATATGTACTTTCACTTTTTCTTTTCCGGAAGTGAGGATCAGGTTTTGCGCGTCTGTCTGTTCCCAATCGGCACGTGTGGTAATGGCGGTTTCGAAATCACCCGAAGAGGTCCGGTCGAATGTATCTTCGACAATGAAACATCCTTTCCCGGTGCGATCGTATGTAAAGGTACGTACCAGTTTTTTCAGTTCCGGGTCCGGATAGGCCGAGGTATAGTCGATCTCAAACAGATCTTTCGCAGCGGTATCTTCTTTTCTCAGTATCTTTCCCTGTGCTTTACTGCCGGCTTGTTGCTGATGGCCATTGACTACAGGTACCGGATGTCCGTAAGAGCCTTTCGATTTATATTTTTCGTAGGCATCTCTTGCCCAGAAGTCACCGGGATAGGAGAAGGGGCCTCCCTGGTCGCCCAGCATGGTCTCTTTTCCCAGAGCCACCGTATAGGAACCGATATCGTTGTGGTTGTGGTTTTCCGCGTTGTTGCCTCCTTTGAAAGACACGCCCAGCCGGCATTCGCTCCCTTCAGCAGGGCGGGCTATGGCAACCCCCGAGAGAGGGTAATAGGTACGCAACGGATCATTTCCCTCATTCAGTACCTGCTCTATCTCCGGTGTGCGCGCGATTTTCCATGCCTGGTTGGGAAAACATTCGATCAGGTTCAGAGACAGGTTGTCCAGCTTTGGAAAATGGAGGGTTTCCTCTTTGTCGGATATGCCGAGAGCCTGATCGCAGTAATCTACCACAGCTGATTCCGGTGACAGACCGATGCGACAGTCGGAATATGCCGGGCACACATTCTCAACAATTTGAATATTTCTTCCATATTGTGCAATCCGTGCGAACTTGGAGGTCTGGAAGAGGTCGATTTTCCCTGCTGTGGCCCGGCATATCTGTTCTCTCAGTAAGATAAATGCTCTGAATCCATAATTATAGTATCCTACACCTTCGCTGCAATAGCCATCGTCTCCGTAACCTTTCATTCCATACTCGTGGGATTTTTCAGCTACGGCAATGAAGAACGCTCTTTCTTCCTTATCTGTGAGCACTGCTGTCGCTGCTCCTGTGACACCCGCCAGGCAGACCGAATTCCAGTTGTTGGTAACAGTGAACCAGTAGAACAAACTATCGTTTTCTATACACTTGCGGATGGGACGGAATACTTTTTCCTGCAAGGCGCATTGCACGCGGGCGCGTACCTCAAAAGACAACTTATCGTCCAGCATATATACCAACTGAGCCAGGCTGTTGCCTTCTGTGGCTACTACCAGATCTACATAATAATCTGTGCCGTTGTAGTTTTGCAAACTGCGGTCGTGGGCGGGTATAGACCAGGGCTTCTGTTCACACAGGGCGATGATGCCTTTCTCTATGGCGGGAATAAATCTTCTTTTGTTTTCCAGGCATTCGGCAAATCCCAGTTTCCAGACATAGCTGAACCGGGCTTTCACCATGTCTTCTCCCGGCAGGCGGACACCGGATGACAGCAGATCCAGATAGAGAGAATCGACAAAGGGCGGCATACTTGTTTTGTCCAGTCTTTCTGCTTCATTTACCAACTCTATGGCTGCTTGCCCTTTTGCCAATTCATCCCAATATTCTCTGTTCTTATAACTGAGTCCGATGCCCTGACACGGGTCGGGCAACATCGCTTTGATCTGTTGGATACGTTCGGGCGAAATATAATGCAAGGCTTTTGTGCCTTCTTGCGCCAGTTGGTAAACTTCTGCTCCGGCCAGCAGGAAGGCTCCCGGACCGTATACTTCAGTCATATCCTGAGACACTTTCTTCGGATCGGCACCGATGGGCTGTACCCATCCCAGTTTTCCGTCTTCTTCTATGGCCGAAACAAGCGCTTTCCACCCTTTTTCTACTACAGGCAGGAATTCATCCCTATCCAGCAGTCCTTCATTGATCCCGTAGGCCAGGGCATAGACAAAAAAGCCGGAACAACTGGTCTCGGGAGAGGGATAGGAATCGGGGTCGAGCAGACTGGCACGCCAAAATCCGTCTGTTCCCTGGAGAGGTGCTATACGCTTGCTGATGCGGATAAAGAGGTTCTCATAGAAATCACGTGATCTATGCCCCTTCGGGAGTTCACGCAACATTTCTACCAGTCCTCCCAGTACCCATCCGTTGCCTCTTCCCCAGAATACCTTTTCTCCGTTGGCTTCCCGCTGGGTAAAGTAGCGGTGGTCTCTGTAGAAGAGATCTTCTTCTTCATCAAAAAGGTAGTCATAGGTAGCCTTGAATTCACGATCCATAAACCGCAGGAATTTTTTGTCGCCGGTAATCGTGTACAGACGCGCATATACGGGAGGAGCCATAAATATGGCATCGCACCAGGTCCACCGTTCTACGGTTTCCGGTTTGCGATAGTCCAGTTCGAACGGACCTTCGGAAGGATGGGCCATCACCCATTCCGTACGGGCTATGGTGGGAACGATCATTTCCCGACGTCCGTATTTGCGGTAAAGATCCAGATAGGTTTGTGAGATACAGACATCATCTGCGTGGTACATCCTTTTATCTACCTGCCAGTAGTTGCGACGGCCCAGCCGTAGCATCCACTGGTAATAAAAGTCGTCGTTATACACTTGTTCGGAGATCTCCGCCCATTTGATAAGTCCCAGATAAAAAGTCGCGTTCACCCAGTTCAGTTCGTCGTGCGGAACTTCTTTGAAGTGAGCGATCTGCCAGTCTGCCACACGCCTCATGTCCCGCGCCACTTCTGAACGGGTAAAAGGGATCTGCGCGCATACATAAGCGGAAAGCACGCTGACGCACAACAGCAGGATAATTCTCTTCATCATTTTCTAAGGTTAATTCTTAATCAGGTTATCACATTCTGTGCACAAACGTAATTAAGATGCCTTAACAATATCCGTGTATATTATCGCATTTAGGGGAGATAGAAGTCCATTTGGACTATTATGGCATGTAAAAAGACTATTTTGTACATTTTATACGCTCGATATGCCTCTTTATTCCTTAGATATACATCTGTTTTTCTCGGTGCCTCTCTCTGCGGATGGGTGAAAAGTATAGGGGAAAACCGGTTCGGAGTATATATAAACCGAATGATTGATGGAACATGAAGAGGAACCAGAGACAAATGAGAAACCTGGAGAGGTAACAGGGAGCCGATCAGAGAAATGAATGAAGAAAGGAGAGGAGAACAGGGGATACGCGATACGATTTCACTCTATATCCGTTAAAAGAAACCATTGTTTTTAAAAAAGAACAGGAAAATTTTTATCGAATGGGGCAGATCCGGGGAAGTCTGTACAGGGAGTTGCCTTGGACAGCCAATCCGCGGGAAAGTGCCATAGGAGTGAGACAGGAAAACAGGTCTATTTCCGATGGTGACGTTTGCTGTGTCGGCTCAGCTTACACATGATAGCGATGCATCCGGCCACGTATATCAACAGACAGATAAAGAAGTCCATAAAGAATAGAATAAAGTAAATACTGAATACAAAAGAACGGATCATTCCTGCATCGGAGGGAGGAACGAATTTTCTCTCCGATGCAGGCAGCTGTTCTACAGCCATCTGGTGAAATGTTTTATATACAGGTTTTTGATAAATTGTGTCAGTATGCAATAGCTGAGCAGTATGGCGATCAGCCAGGGGAAATAGCTCCAGGGAAGAGGCACCAGACCAATGGAACTTCCGATGCCTGTAAAAGGCAGCAGGATTCCTGCTCCCATGATCAGGAGGGTGAGTCCGGTCACAGGCCAGGAGGCGCGGCTCTGAACAAAAGGAATTTTGCGGGTACGTATCATGTGTACGATCAGTGTCTGCGACAAGAGTCCTTCTACAAACCAGCCAGACTGGAACAGGGCCTGGTGTTCCGGAGAATTACAGGCGAAGACATACCACATCACTAAGAAAAGGGCGATGTCGAAGATGGAACTGATGGGTCCTATACAGAGCATGAAGCGACTGAGGTCCGACGCGTCCCAACGGCGGGGTTTGCGCAGGTATTCCGGGTCCATTTTGTCGAAAGGGATCGTTGTCTGCGATACATCGTAAAGCAAATTTTGCACCAGCAAGTGGATGGGAAGCATCGGCAGGAAGGGCAGAAAAGCACTTGCAGCCAATACACTGAACATATTTCCGAAATTAGAGCTGGCTGTCATTTTTATGTATTTCATGATGTTGCCGAAGGTTTTTCTGCCTTCTGTCACTCCTGCTTCCAGTACCATCAGGTCTTTTTCCAATAAGATGATGTCCGCACTTTCTTTGGCTATATCCACAGCGGTATCTACGGAGATACCTACGTCGGACTGGCGCAGGGCGGAGGCATCGTTGATCCCGTCGCCCAGGAAACCTACTGTATTTCCGGAATCCTGCAGTAAGGTGATGATGCGTGTCTTTTGCATGGGGGTGAGTTTGGCAAAGATCTTCACCTGGAGCACTTTTTCTTTCAGTTCCTCGTCGCTCATGGCTTCGATATCTGTTCCGGTGAGGGTGTGTGTCGTATCTACTCCTACCTGCCGGCAAATGGTTTTTACCACCGCCATGTTGTCTCCGGACAGTACTTTTACCTCCACTCCATGCTCGTGCAATTGATGGATGGCATTCGCTGCCGAGGGTTTGGGAGGGTCCAGAAAGGCCAGATAGCCGATCAGTACCATTCCGGATTCATCGGCAATGGAGAATTCTCTTTCTTTTCCTACCCAGCTTTTGTGAGCCACCGCTAATACGCGCATACCCTCTTTGTTCATGCGCTCACATATCTTATATGCCTTCTCACGCCATTCTTCTGTGAGCCGGTATACCTCTCCGTTGTATTCTGTATGGGTGCAGATCGCGAGCATCTCTTCTACGGCTCCTTTGGTAATGATCTGGCATTTTCCCTGTTTGTCTTCCACGATGACAGACATGCATCTTCGGGTGAAGTCGAAGGGTATCTCATCTATTTTTGTATAGTTCTCTTTGAGATGTTCCAGGCCCAGTTCCTGTATGTGTGACAGGATAGCGCGATCCATCAGATTTTTGAGACCTGTCTGGAAATAGCTGTTGAAAAAAGCATGGCGCAGTATCCGCTTTTTATCGTCCTGACTTCCGTCGGAGTTTATATAGCGTTCGAGGATGATCTGGTCTCTGGTGAGTGTACCTGTCTTATCCGTACAGAGGATGTTCATAGCACCGAAGTTCTGGATGGCGTTCAGGTTCTTTACAATTGTCTTTTTGCGCGCCATCACCAATGCCCCTTTGGAGAGGTTGGCTGTCACGATCATAGGCAGCATTTCCGGGGTCAGTCCCACTGCAACGGATACGGCAAAGATAAAGGCTTCGAACCAGTCTCCTTTGGTGATGCCGTTGACCAGGAAGACAAAAGGCACCATCACCAGCATAAACCGGATCAACAATAGACTGACGTTGCTGATGCCTTTGTCGAATGCCGTCTGCGCGCGTACTCCTACGATACTTTTGGCTATGGTGCCCAGGTAGGTCTGTTTTCCCGTGGCAAATACCACTCCGCGCGCAGCTCCACTCACGATATTTGAACCCATAAAGCAGATGTTGTCCAGTTCCAGTACACTGCCGCTCCGTACTCCTTTCCGCGGCAGGAGCGGTTGCTTTTCGATGGCATCTGACTCTCCTGTAAGAGAAGACTGGCTCACAAACAGGTCTTTCGATTCAATGATCCTTATGTCGGCAGGTACCATATCACCCGCGGAAAGATAGACCACATCGCCCGGGACAAGTTCCGTGATGTTTACTTCACGACTGCTCAGGTTATCGTCGCGGTAGACACTGGCTGTGTTCTTTACCATTTTCTTAAGGGTCTCGGGGGCTTTTCCCGATCGCCACTCTTGTGTGAATCGGAGTATGACACTCAACAGCACCATGATCGTGATGACTAATATGCTGGTCCACTCCCGTTCTTCGGGAGTGACCATCAGTACATCGATGAACAGGGAGACCATCACCAGAGCCATCAATACTCCGATAAACGGATTGATGAAGGCCTTGCAGAACATAAGGATCGGGTTTTGCTTCCGTTCGTGTATGATCTCATTGAGGCCATACAGGCGTTGGCGTACTTTTATATCTTCATGGGTCAGGCCATGGGATGTGGTTTGAAAATAGGTATTCACCGATTCTAAGGATTGCGAGGCTGCCAGGAAAACCTTTTCGCTGTTGAAGGCCGGTGATTTACGGTTTCTTTTTTTTCTCCGGATCATGACTGTTTATCTTTTGATACATATATTTGCTGTTCGGTGGCGACAATTCCTTGCTGTATTGTTATTTTGCAGGATATGGTTCTACAGGCACTCTATGTGTATGTGAGTAGGATGTGGCAAAATTAGTTCCCGCTTTTTCAAAAAGGGATTAGAGTATAGTTAGAGTGGTATTAGAAAACAATTAGAAGAGTCTCCGAACGTGTATAGCCTGTCTTTCCCGGGATTGACAAAATGACAATCTGATACATCCGATCGTGAGGATTGCTTTATTCCGGATCTATAGTTGATTCGGAAAAAAGAGGCGATCCCTGGTGGGTTAGGGAAATTCTTTTTGTCGATTTATGCGAAGTATAGGCGTGGAAGTGATTGTTTCAGTTGTGATGTGTTGATAAGATGTCAGGCTTTTCTCTTTTTTTATCTGACTTTTGTTGTTCTGGAAATAGGTGTGGATTACTTAGTTTTAGCTCATAAAGACGGTTTTATTTACAAATTCAAGTCTTTCTATGCGAGCGTGTGGAGTTGTGCCTGTCAAGATCCGGAATCAGAGCTGTCCATTTCGGAAACTTGAGCGCTCCGTTTCCGGAAGCCAACCGGCGTAAAAAGTGTATGATTTGCGTGTTTTTTATGCGTAAAATGGGATTTATATACTATTTGTATGCGTTTTTAGTTTCTGATTGCTCTTTTTGTTGTGAAGTAAAGAAAAGGGAAATCCTGAAAAAAGGATCAAAAGGTCAGCATATTGCCTGATTTAATGACAAATGTGGTTAGAAAGTGAAAGGAGGATCCTTGTATGCTTTTTTATAAAAGACAGGGATCAGATTGTAAATGAATGGATCAGATATGAGAAAACTCCAATGTATATACAGTCCCTTCGCCGGGTTGTGAATCTACCTGTATAGTCCCTTTGTGCAGAAGTATGACTTTGTGTGTCAGTGCCATGCCTATCCCATATCCCTGGGCATACTGACGATTGCTACCCCGGTGGAAAGGTGAGAATATCTGTTTGAGATCTTCTGCGGGGATCCCTATTCCTGTATCGGACAGGCGTATGATCGCTTTGCCTTGCCAGAAAGTGATGCGTACGGTAGAAGTCTTGTTTTCCGAGAATTTGCAGTTATTTTCCATCAGGTTGAGAAAAGCAGTGGTCAGCAGATAGCTGTTGCCCCATATGGTAATGACGGAGTCGTCGTCGGATTCTTCTTCAAACAGCAACTCTATGGTGTATTCGGGATGTGCTTTTAATACTAATTCGCAGGCATCCAGCAGGAGTTCGTCCAACCGCACTTGCTGCATGGCTATACGCTCGGGAAGGTAGTCTGCCTTGGCCAGGTTGAGCAGGCCTTCTGTAAGGTGTTTGAGTTGGTGAGTATCTTCCAGCGCGTGTCTGATGGCTGCTTTATATTCTTCCTGGGTACGTTCTTTGAGTAATGCCAGTTCCAACTCAGCCGTCAGGGCGGCCATGGGAGTTCTCAGTTCGTGAGATACATTGCTGACAAACATCTTTTGCGACTCGAATGAGCTCTCCAGACGATCCAGCATGTGATTGAAAGTGATGGCCAGTTCGCCCAGTTCGTCCTGTTCTCTTTTCACGGCTACCCGGTTGTCCAGATTAGAGGCAGTAATGGTCTCTACTTCCCGGACCATGCCCGACACAGGTGCCAGCGCACTGCGCGATAAGAGATACCCGACAACGATGATCACCAGCAGTCCGATCATAGAAAGTATGATCAGCATCGTGCGCAGGGTTTCTTCTTTGGCTTTGCCGTATCCGTCGTATGCGGCTGCTGTCAGGATATAAGAATTTCCCTGATAGGGATAAACCAGACCCACTACCTGGTATTCATCCTGATAAAACTCTATGGATTTCTCTTCCTGGATGCGTTGGATCATTTCCGCTGTTTCTTTCACGATATCTATCTGTTTGGCATCGTGATAGAGGAGGTTGAATCCGGTATCGTAAATAGCAACTTCTACCTCATCTATAAATTCTCTGTTGTTGAGGTAAATGGATTGCATGGTTTCCGCGTCTACACGGTTTTCGAGGAAGAGGTGTGCTTTGGTGATGGCCTCTTTTCTGAGATCGCGAAAAAATTCGTTGCTCCGGTTGTATTCCGAAAACAGGTAGATGAACAATACCAGCAGCAGAAGTACCGCGGCGGTTACGCTACTGTAGCGTAACGTAAGTCTGGTACGTATTTTCATCCTTCTATTTTGAATATGAATCCCATACCTGGTTTGGTATGGATCAGTTTTACCGGAAAGTTCTTATCTATCTTTTTTCTGAGGTAGTTGATATATACATCTATGAAGTTGGTTCCGGTATCAAAATGGGTGTTCCATACCTTATCTGCTATTTCCATGCGTGAGAGCACTCTCTCCGGATTTTCGGCCATGTATACCAGCAAGTTGTACTCCTTCGGAGAGAGGTGTATTTCCTGTTCTCCTCTGTAGACACTTTTGCGGAACAGGTCGATCTTAAGGTCGGCGTAGGTGAGTTCTTTGGGCTTGTTGTCTGTGGCTTCCGGATTTCTTCGTTTGAGGAGTACGCGGATGCGGGCATCCAGTTCGCGGAAATCAAATGGCTTCACCATATAATCGTCTGCTCCGGCATCAAATCCTTCCAGCTTGTCGTCGGTAGTTCCCAGTGCGGTAAGCATCAGGATCGGGATCTTCGTGTTTATCTGCCGGATCTCTTTACATAACTCGAAGCCATCCATTTTGGGAAGGATAATATCTGAAATGACCAATTGGTATTCTCCGCTGCGGAACAGACGCAAGCCCATTTGTCCGTCGTAGGCAAGGCTTACCTGGTAGCCTGTCTCTTCGAGGCCTCGTTGCAGGAGCTCTGCCACACGTTGTTCGTCTTCGACTACAAGAATACGGATCATAAGATGTGTATAAATGAATAATGGAACAAAGATAATAAACTCTGTTCAAGGGAGAAAATGATTTTTCTTATTTACGCAGTGTGTGGATGGCTGGAATGTATTTCCGGCTCCGGATCTGTTTGTGTTATTCCGTTAGCAGCACTTCCCAGAAACGGCGTGGCAACCAGATGTTGTCTTTGTCTTTCGCTTTTATAAAAAGTGGAGCCATTTGTTGGGGAGTGAATCCTGCTATACCACACCCGATCTCTGTGACCAGAAAGGTAAGGTCCGGATGATCGTGCGCGAACTCAATGAATTCATCTACATAGGGACGTATCGTTTCTACGCCTCCCTGCATGGTAGGAATGGCGTATGTCTTTCCATGCAGTCCGGTGCCTTTGCCCCATTGGGCACCCCATTTCATGAAAGCAAGCCGCGCTGCGCCACCGCCATGATGTCCTGCTTCATTACTTCCGAACACAAAGACCTGTCCGGGCTCCAATTGAGTGATCTGTTCGGGAGTGATCCTGTTTTCCATAAGGGCTGTTTATAGGGAATGTACATATAAATAGCTGTTCATCATTCATTGTAGGTATACTACTCCGGTGTGATGTAGAGACGCACGGCGTGCGTCTCGGCATCCCGAATGGGAAGGCATATCCCCTGCGGGATGCTTGTTTTGTTGGATCTGCACCGTGGAGACGCATACTCCCGGGTTGGACGTATATTGCGGAGGCGCACCCTCCTTTATTAGACATACATCACGGAGACGCAACTATGCGTCTCTACAGGGAATCCCTTTTTCTGTAGATGCAATATGGTGGATACGATTATAAATCGTATACCGCCTCTCAACTGCACAACGAAGCAGGATACAACCAATGAATGAGGAACAATTACTTATATAATAAAAACTGTCGGGCACAATTTGTTCAGAAGGGTTTGGTGGATAAAATAGAAAAGCCTGTGTCTATTTCACAGGCTTTTCGTTTATATTCAGTATGTAACTGCTGGACTTACTTGTTCAGAGCAGTAGCGACATCTACGGCAACGGCTACAGTAGCACCTACCATCGGGTTGTTACCCATACCCAGGAATCCCATCATTTCCACGTGAGCGGGAACTGAGGAAGAGCCTGCGAACTGAGCATCACCGTGCATACGTCCCATAGTATCTGTCATCCCATAAGAAGCAGGACCAGCGGCCATGTTGTCCGGATGCAAGGTACGTCCTGTACCACCACCGGAAGCGACAGAGAAATATTGTTTGCCTGTTTCAAGACACTCTTTTTTATAGGTACCGGCTACCGGATGCTGGAAACGGGTCGGGTTGGTAGAGTTACCTGTGATAGATACATCCACACCTTCTTTGCGCATGATAGCTACCCCTTCGCGTACATCGTCCGCGCCGTAGCATTTTACCTTCGCGCGGTCTCCTTCGGAATATGCGATCTCACGGACTACTTTCAGCTCTCCTGTGAAATAGTCGAATTCGGTCTGTACGTATGTAAATCCGTTGATACGCGAGATGATCTGTGTAGCGTCTTTACCCAGTCCGTTCAGGATACAACGAAGAGGATCTTTCCGTACTTTGTCTGCTTTGGCTGCGATCTTGATCGCACCTTCAGCAGCAGCAAAGGATTCGTGTCCTGCCAGGAAAGCAAAACATTTGGTCTCTTCGCGCAGCAGACGGGCAGCGAGGTTTCCGTGTCCGATACCTACTTTGCGGTCTTCGGCTACTGATCCGGGGATACAGAAAGCCTGCAACCCGATACCGATTGCTTCGGCCGCGTCCGCAGCTACTTTACACCCTTTTTTGATTGCGATGGCAGCCCCTGCGACGTATGCCCATTTGGCATTCTCGAAGCAGATAGGTTGAGTCTCTTCACACGTTTTATAAGGATCTATACCTGCAGCGTCGCAGATAGCTTTTGCTTCTTCGAGGCTTGCGATTCCATTGGCGTTTAATGCCGCGTTCACTTTTTCGATACGACGATCGTAACTTTCAAATAATGCCATTTTGTATTTCCTCCTTATAATTAGTCGTGACGTGGATCAATGAATTTAACAGCACCGGTTTCCGGAGTAAAACGTCCGTAGGTACCGGTTACTTTTTTCAATGCTTCATTCGCATCGGTTCCTTTTTTAATCTCGTCCATGAACTTACCCATGTGCACAAATTCATATCCGCAGATCTCATCGTTTTTGTCAAGGGCGATGCGGCTGATGTAACCTTCTGCCATTTCCAGGTAACGGGGACCCTTGGCCAGTGTACCGTACATGGTACCTACCTGGCTGCGCAGACCTTTGCCCAGATCTTCCAGACCGGCACCTACAGGCAGTCCGTCTTCTGAGAAGGCCGACTGAGTGCGTCCGTATACGATCTGCAGGAAAAGTTCGCGCATAGCTGTATTGATCGCGTCGCATACAAGGTCTGTGTTCAATGCTTCGAGGATAGTTTTTCCCGGAAGGATCTCTGAGGCCATAGCAGCGGAGTGTGTCATACCCGAACATCCGATGGTTTCGATCAGTGCCTCCTGAATGATCCCTTCTTTCACATTCAGAGTAAGCTTACAAGCACCCTGTTGAGGAGCACACCAACCTACACCGTGTGTCAGACCGGAAATATCAACGATTTCTTTGGATTTTACCCATCTGCCTTCTTCGGGTATAGGAGCAGGCCCATGGTTCGGACCCTTTTTCACAACACACATGTGTTCCACTTCGTGTGAATAAGTCATAATTAACTCTTTTTTTTGGTGATTAAACTATAAATTACGTAACCGTGTTTTAAATCGTCTACAAAGTTAACGGTTTTCCTCACTTCTGCAACGCAGTAATTATTACTTTTTTATGAATACACGGTTTTATTGGAAGTGTATTCCGTAGATTGTAAACCCGACCTGACAAAATCGGGAGTTTGCCCGGTTTTTGTCTATCCGGAGAGCTTACTTATTTAGTTAAGTTAAAGGGAGCCTGATCTCGTTTCCGGTCTTTTCTTCCGGAGAGAGGACATAATTCATTCAAGTGAAACGAAAAGAGAATAATAGATCTCTTGTTTCTCCGGAACCCCTGATCTCATTTTATGGAAGCCGGAAACCAAAATACAAAAACAGAAATTTGTAATTCTGAACTTAATACATATCTTTGTGCAGTATATATACTGCGATGTCTGAATCTATTTATCTGCTTGTTGGATAGATACTAAGATTTATAATATCTGAAAGGGAAAGAGTAAAAAATATATGTAAAAATCCCATTTATAAAAACGACATATTATATTATATGAATCA
>JAJBTC010000186.1 GCA_020861095.1 Bacteroides sp. | reverse complement strand
GCTATGCCTTCCTTATCCTCCGGATCAGGTGCCCAGGGAGCCATGTTTTCAGGAACAACCGGAGCAAAAGGTCCTTCTTTTATTTCATAAATGACCGTTCCGGGTTCCAGTACGGCCAGAGAATGCCAGGTACGGGCGGGTATTTCCAGACCATATCTGCCACTTTCCGGTCCCAATACCACCTTCTGTAAGATATTCCCGGCTTCATCAAATTCCACAGCCACCAGACTTCCTCTCAATACAATATATACTTCCAGCTTGTCCGGGTCCATATGCCGATGGGGAGGCACAAATGTTCCCGGCTCCATGGCATTAAGCATCCGATGAATGGGTTCTTCCATAGATGTATGGAAGTTGTAATTCATTCGCAAACGCGGGTTACTTTGTGCCTGCGAAGAGACCGTATCGAGAAGAGAGGTATCTATTATTTTCATGGTTCAGATCGTTTGTTTATTTCTTGTATCAGCTATACAGAAAAGGGAAAAAGAACTTATCTCTTCTTTTTTCCCCTTGTTGTGTGAAAGATCTGTTTTTAGTTCTTTACCGGGTTCTTCCAGCTACGCATAAAATCCTTGATGAAAAGGATCCATCCCACTGTACCCACACCTGCCAGGAAAACAAACCCGATCAAGATCAGGGCTTTTCTGGGCTTAGCAGCTCTCAACGGAACCGTTGCCGGCTGCACCACCGTATATACCGGAGTGATCTCCTGTACCTTGGCACGAGCCATCTGCTGTTGCTGTGCCACCTGATTATAAACCCCATAGGCCAGGGTCATTTCATTCTGCAGGCGCTCCTGTTCGGCACGAAAACTCTGAAGGATGATATTCTGATTGGAATCTAAGAAACGGGCATATTTTTGCTGAGCTTCATAATAATTCGCCTTCGCCTCTTCATATAACTTATCCGTAAAAGCCAGATCGTGGCGAGCCTTATTGGTACGGTATTCAGTGATATAATCCTGCAGGCGGGCCAGAACGGTATCTGTTATCACAGCAGAGATCAATGGATCCTGCATCACCACTGTCAATGTAGTAACGCCTGTTTTCTTATCTACAGATACCTGGATACGACCATCTAAATTTTTAGCTATTTCTGTTTCCTCTTTTGTGAGTCTGAAAGGATTAATACCCCCCTCTCCTTCCTCGGGTTCATCCGTGAACAAAGACATCCCCCATCCCAATACCCTAAAAGGAAATCCGATGATAGCACTCCACCAGGGACCACGTTGGTAGTCGTTCAGGTATTCATAAAGAGTTGTCCGGATCTCCCCTTTATCATCCGTAACAGGCACATTAAAAAGTTCGATCAGAAAAGGGGTGGAACTAACGATATCCGGATACAAGTCCGGAGAAAGCGCATCCTCACCGGAAGTAGATCCCAGATTAATACCCGCCATAGCAGCCAGTGCTCCCATTCCTCCGGAACTGCCACTACCGCTACCTTCAGGTGCCAGCGTCACACTGGTAGCAAATTCCTTAGGAATACTGAAAGCGACAATCAGCCCTACCAGTACGGCAATGCCACATACTTTGCATATCAACATTCTCTCTGCCCAGACTTTTTGAGCCAACTCAATTAAATCTATTTCCTGTTCTTCCGATGGATAGTTTGTATGTTTCGTGTCTTTTGTTTCCTCTGCCATAAGGATATTCTTTCTTTTATTTAAACAGATTCACCATTGTAGCAACCATAGTTGCAAGAGAGGCTGTAGAAGTACTGATGCTCAGGATCTCCGCGGTAGACATTCTGCGTTTTTCTTCTTTGCTGGGAACAATGATCTCGCATCCTGGTTCTATCTTATTTAAATTCCCGGAACGCACCCGGGATACGGTACCATTCATGTAGATCACATATGTCTTTTTCTTTTTTGCTGAATCCGCAAATCCTCCCGCCTGATTGATATAATAGCGCAACGACTTGCCGCTGGTATACAAAACCGTATTCGGATACATGACAGCACCATTTATTTTAACTGTGCTTATAAGTTCAGGCACATACAGAATATCTCCTTCACGCAGTACCATATCATGGTCCGACATCGGGTTCTCCAGTGCCTTCTCCAGATCAATCCCCACCGAATAGCGATTCGATACATCCAAAGTCTCTAAGGAAATAGAATCTTTTTCGCTGAGACGTGCCATACGAAGCGCATCTTCTTTACGCTTCTGCTCTTCTTCCGACATGACGCGGATCAACCTTGCACCCCGGATATAGGCATCGGGTGTCAGTCCTCCGGCTTTCTCTATCAGATCACTCAAGCGTTCATTTTTCCGGGAAAGCGCGTAACTTCCTTCAAACAGGACTGCCCCTCCTACTGCCACATTCTTCTGCTTGTGATAAGTAGGACTCCTGCGGATATATACTTCATCAAAAGGTTCGAGGTAGAAGTCTGCTTCTTTATTTATCACAAACCCGTCTTTCAGTTCAAAGGTATAGGTCTCACCGATCTGATTAGAGGTCGAGATACTTCTCGGATCTTTAATACGCCGCGCGACCTCTACTTTCGAAGTAGAGGCAGCTTCCAGCAGACCGCCTGCTCTGAGCACCAGATCTTCTATGGTTGTCTGATCCGCAAACAGATAAGTACCCGGACGTGCCACCTGTCCGTGAATAGACACAGTAGCTTCTTCCTGTAATTCATGTATACTGGGTATATAGAGTACATCGTTTCTCTGTAAAGGAATATCCGCAACGGTGCCATTCAGAATACCCCGCAGATTTACAGGGATAATCTCATGGGTCAGATCTTCATTTTCCCGATCCAGGATCGCACGGTTCAGGAACGCGTCTCCCCGGACACCTTCGGCTTTCTGTATCAGCTGTTTTACTGTATGTACAGTTCCATTCACCTGATACATACCTTCTCTGTACACCGCCCCGCGTACTTCTACACGGTTCTCAAAACGATCCAGAATGGAATCCACTTCCAGACGGTCGCCATCATCCATCCGGAACACAGAGAAATCAGTTTCTTCCACATTGTACACCTGATATTCCCGTCCGCCGCTCTTCCGGATAATACGTACGGCTTTTTTGTAAGCATCTCCCGTAAAATCCCCGCTATATTTGATCAGTGTAGCAATCGTTTCTTCGGGCTTCAACTCGTAATACATGGGTCTTTTCACCTTACCGGTTATCTTTACTAAATTCTGATAAGGCGCTACGATAATAACGTCTCCTTCCTGCAAACGGACATCATCCTGCCATACACCACGCATGATGAAATCATACATATCCAGTTCTACCAAAGGTTTTCCGTCGCGTACCACACGTATATTACGCAGACTACCAATGTCGTTTACTCCTCCCGCGCGGTACAGAGCATGAAACACAGAAGAGAAAGAAGACAACGTATATGTACCCGGTACGGATACCTCTCCCATGATATTGATCTGGATAGAACGTATTTCACCCAGAGTCATCTTGACCTGCGAGATAGGCTCATTTCCGGAAATACCCGCGTATATTTTAGAGAATTCACGTTGTAGATAGGCATTGGCTTCCCTGACTGTCATGCCATTCAGATAGACCGGACCAATATTGCTTACAAGAATACTTCCTTCCGGAGATATTTGCTGCCGGATGGTGGTTTCGGAGGCTCCCCAGACATCAATGATCACCTCATCTCCGGGACCCAGCCTATAATCCTGTGGAGTAGCCAGATTGATATTAGGTTCAAAAGTCAGATTGTAACTGGTAAAAATATTATGTCCGAATATCTGATCTTCGGATCTGGGCTCAGAAGGGATAGGGGCATTCACAACACCTGTGCCTGTGGTTACCCCTTCCTCCGCATCCGGAGTACGCTGGCGGTTTTCCATGGCATCAAACGTATGCTGTACGGTTACACTTTCCTGTTGAGCTTCATATTGTTGTTGAAGACGTTGGGCCTGCTCCTGAGTCACACCTCGCCTCATCAGTTCAGTAGTGATCTGATTCTGACTTTTCCCTTCACTGTGAGCTTGCTTTACATATTCAATTACTTGGCTATCACTCATTTGTTGAGCCATAATCATCCCGGAAAAGGTAAAGGTCAACAATAATAGTGTAAATAATTTACGCATATTTCAGAGTTGCTTATTCTTTTAAAATATATTTCTGTAAAAAGTAAACCGGCTACAAAAGTAATATAATATTTTTTATTCCTTTTACTTTTCGTAACCGAAGTTTGCTGATGAGTGTTAAATTTGAAACCTTTGAGGTTAAATATTTTCTTTTTCTCTGTTTTCTATGAACATAAAACCTCCGGAATCCTAAGTTATTTTTATGGACTCCGGAGGTACTTCGCTACTTCTACACCAGAGAGGAGAGGCCAGGAGTAAGAAAAACTAAAAACTAAACCAAAAATGACTTTATCCTAAAAATTAATTTTATATATTTGCAACCGCAAATCCAACCCTTTCCGCCGATATAGCTCAGTCGGTAGAGCAACGCATTCGTAACGCGTAGGTCGCCGGTTCAAGTCCGGCTATCGGCTCCCTCCTTCTCATACTAATTTATTGTTTGCCCTATCCCGTATATCTATATCGCCCCGCATCCTAATCTGCAGTTTCCCATGGGAATCTCTTTTGGCATAAATATAATCCTGCGGGCTCCAGAAAGAATAAAACCCATCCGAACCGATCAACGTACAGCTCTCTCCATAAAAAATACCGACATCGGCTGTCACCATAATACGTATATCCGCTTCATAGTATCCCGCAGCAAGAGCATTCAGGTCCATCCTCACAGTCGCACCGATTTTTATATAATAATTACCAGCTTCTTCCATGTCCAGTGTCTCTTTTCCTGAACCTTCGTCATAACTCCGGGTTACACTATAAACCGTTTTTCCGGTTTTTGAATTAACTACTTCAAAGCTGGTGTACCTCATAGAAGTCCTGATGTTGAAATCATTATTGGTGCTACTCTCATGCCTAACTATATAATCTATATTTACTTCACAGGTTTTATCTATGGAAAAAAATCTGTGTAGATATAAGTATCAACAGATTGCCTGTTTGAAGGACTGGGCTGAAATCTTTCATCGTAACTCATAACCAACGTATCAAACCAGCCCGTATCTCCTGCTACACTTACCTTCACTTTATTCACTTCTTCCAATTCACTGAAATCTTTCAACTCACCACGTGAGATCTTTATACGTGTATTGCCCTCTTTATCACGTCCGATCACTTCTCCGTTACTGATCTCCAGATCACCGATAGTTCCCTCTTCCGCATATACGGCACCCCGGAACTGATAATCATTGTGTTGAGGATCCAGGATAAATTTAGGTTCATCTTTTACCAGACCGAATATACCACTACAGGTCTGATTATTCTTATTACGGAACACCTCATATCCCATGGCTACTCCGGTCAGACTTCCGTCCGATTCCTGCTTTCCGCCAAATATACGGCCAGTTAACAGTTTCTTTCCATCTATATAAGTATTGCTACCGTCCCAATCTTCTACCCAATCCAGAAGATTGGCATCTTTTCCGTCTTCACCATTCCTCCCGTCTGCTCCATCTTTTCCATCCATTCCATCTTTTCCATTGGCTCCGTCTTCTCCGGGATCTCCTTTTTCCCCTTTCTCTCCTTTAAGGTTGACTTTCGCATCTTCTGCCAGGTTGTTCCAGGAAAGGGAAATATCAGGTCCGAAACGAAATCCGTTCTCATCCCATACAATCGCATCGTTGAATATGGCTCCGTTCCCCTCCGCATCCCAACGGATATTTCCCCGGGCCACAAAACCCGATCCGTCCGGACGCAGCATATAGATCTCGTTCTGATCTTCATCTACCGCTTTGATCGTTCCGTTCTCGCAATACAATCCGTTCCAATCCGAAGGAGCGTCGGGCAATCCGCCTCCCATACGCATTTTCACACACTTGCTCCAGTCTTTAGAGGTAATTCCCATCATTACATCCACGGCCGGGATGCCATTCTCGTCGGCATGCAGGTAAATGGCACTTTGTCTGTGCTTGTCGATCCGATTGCCAAATTGTACCAGTTCGTCTCCTGCCTGGGGCCGACTGGGCTGATCGTCAAATTCATATTTAGGTATGACGATCACATTCCCTTCTACTTCATATACCATCACATGGTACAACCGCTGTTCGTGTGAAAAACGCTGACAGCGGATCCAGTCATAAGGAACAAAAGTCATCTCATCCTCTATGGTGATGTAATAATTCTCTTCATCGTCCCACACAGATCCTATCTTTCCGGAAGCCTGGGTAATGGCCAGCGCTCCTTTGACTGCCCGGATCTTAGAGATCAGCAGTTCGAACACTGTCATCGTATTCCGCACTACAATATCGTCTATTTCCAGACAATACTTACCATTGCTTCTTTCGCCGATCTCCCAGCCATGTCCGGCCGCACCCGAAAGAAAGTGTTTCTGATACAGTCCTTCCACTGTTTTCCTGACCGAACTGACAAATCCATAAAAGCCTGTAGATGAAAAAATTGCCATAATAACATACGTTTTAATTCAACAAAAAGAATGGATATATCTATTATATATAGATCTTCTATTCGCATACCTTCAAAGAGGTTATATCTTCCCCTGTTGCCATTTATCCTGTCTCATGCCACATCTCTGTGCGGCACAAGATATTTCTGTATGAAGCAAGGCCGGAGATACGGAGCAAATATAGAAAAACAAAGGGGCACCGGTCTGTATTTCTACCTTGGGTAGAATGACAATGGGCTCGTTGTCATTCCCGGTTTTCCGGATCTATCTGGTAAAAGACCTTGTACCCTGGCATAACGAGAGGGGCAATTCTTTCACAAGAACTACCCCTCTCTCTTAAAAAACACGTATGGTAATGTATTATAAAGCCTCGCCCGTATGGCATTTTATTTTCTGACATGCAGAAATTCGCTATACGTAATTGCCGCGTTCGGATTGAAATTCACAATTTCCTGCCGTACTCCTTTCAGTCCCCATCTCCACCACAGGAAACGATGTTTATATTCTTTATGAATGATCTGCACCAAGCTATCTCTACTCTCTATATACATCGACGAATCCCGCAGGCAGGCATCTACCGTGAGCCAGCGATCTGCGTAATGGAAACAGCTATCCGGCTGTAATACGTAAATCAGACTGTCTCTGACCACTGTCTCTGTATGTGTGATGTACTCCACATCCCGGGGACGCATCCGCAATTCCCGGATCAGCCGCGCATCCGCTTCCCTGTACTTCTTCAACTCGGCAATCCGCAGTTCAAACGCGGCTACGGAATGTATATACAGGCTATCCCGGAACCGGTAACTCTTTGCTTCGGTCATCAGTACAGAGAGGTTACGACTCTGCCGGTTTACCTCTTCCCGCAGTTGCCTGTTGCACCGGATCAGCAGACCCGACAGCAGGATCAAAAGACCGATGGCTGAGAACAGGTATTTTTTCATGGTTTCACGATGATGGGTTTCATAAAATTCGGATACTCTTCCCGAACGTCAAAACAGGGACACATCTTGATCCACTCATGGGGCTCTACGATGCCATTCCCATTCAGGTCGGGAGAGGTATCCCGGTGCCCCAACAGTTCGATGATCTCATACTCCCGGCACACTTGTCGGATCAGTTGATCCATGGACTTCTTCTGTGCCGGAGTACGTGTGTCTTTGGCTTTACCAGCGGCATCCAGACCACCGATGTAGCAGATGCCTACCGAATGATTGTTGTATCCCAGACAATGGGCACCTGGTTTGGTAAGGGCCCGCCCTTTCTCAATGGTACCATCCAGGGTGATCACATAGTTATAGCCGATCTCTGCCCACCCCTGCTGACGGTGCATCCGGTCGATATCCCGGGCCCGTAGGTCCTGCCCTTCGCGTGTGGCGGAACAATGTATGATGATAGAATCTATTTTTTTCATGTTTTCTGTTTTATTATTACTCTTCATTTCTTTGGGCCGCCAGAGAAACGAAGCAAAGAGAGCAACACCAGGAGATTTACGATTGGACGATTTACTATTTACGATTGAAGATACATCGCATCCCGTATGATTTACGTGACTTCACTACTCCGTTTGATATACGGCGACGAGCAGGATAAACCCGCTCCGCTCAGACAGATCCTGCTCCCGGGTCGGCGTACCTCTGCACTCCGCTTACGCTGCGAGACCAAAGGGGACCCAACGCCTGTCCCAGGCGTGTTGCGGATGTTTGTGGCTGAGGCGGGGTTCGTTGATCTTTGATTGAGAAAAGCAGGGTGACACATTTCATTTTCCTAAGCCCTTTCCTGTGCATTTCCAAATCGTAAATTGTAAATCGTCCAACGTTCCTTCGTATTAATTCTCAAATAAGGAGTCATGACCGAAGGGAGTAATCGTAAATTACTTGTTTTCCTTTTCCTCCTCTTCCTCTATCTCCAGGATCTCTCCGCGTTTGCTGAAGAATTTAAAGATATTGATCTTTATCTTTTTCCCTTTCGCTTCGAAATAGTTGGCAAAACAGGAATTGATCTCAATACCGTAGACCGCCAGCATCACCAAGGTCGGAAGCATGGTAGTGCCAAATGCTCCTCCGAAAGTTGCTCCCAATGCTCCGGCCAGGAAGATCCAGCACAGATAATCGACTACCTTATTCAATGTCCGCCGGATGGCACGACTCATGCGTATATCTTCTCCCCTTACCCGGGCTGCCTCCACACCAAAACGCAGATCGGCCAGTACCAACACAACACCCAAGAGGAAAAACCATTTGAGTGGTCCGAAAAACTCTGCGAAACCGCTCAGGAAAGTAGCTGTCACTCCCCCCCCCAATATATTTCGTTCGTTCATCCGGTTCATTTTTTCAGGTACTTCATCAGGAGCGCCTTTCCTTCCGAAGAGATGTTCTTATTTTCTTCTATATTCAGTACCGAATCAAATAGCTCGTCTAAAGAAAGTACATGGGTATCGATCTCTTCTTTGATGGGTTCGTTGTGGAACTTCTCCATCAGTCCGTCGATCAGGCTCTTAAATTCCTGGTATTTCTCCGGTGGCAATTTATCCCCCTCTTTATAGCCTTCCGGTATAGCTTCTTTGAAGATCTTTTTCTCCCGTTCGGCAAACTTCTCTACCAGTTCCGAGATACAGATCTTCAGGTTCAGATACTCTACCGTGGCCTCTTTATTCAGTCCCGATACTTTTACATCCTTGAATACTTCGTTGAAGCGTACGATGTCTTTTACTTTCAGTGTTTCTTTCTTTTCCATGTTGTTCTTTTGTTTCTTTTCCATTGAATTAATCTTTCTGTGTCCGTATCTCTCTGAGCACCCCGAACATCAATGCTTCAGCATGCTCTTCATATTCTGTCGCAATATCCAAGCTCTGTGAAATGCGTTCCTGTGCACAACTGTAATTGAAACTGCCCAGGTGCTCTTCTTCCTCTTCCAGACTATAAAAATTTCCGTAGAAACTCTGCAGGTCATGTTCCTGAGAGAAGACAGCGCTGCCACGCAACCCTAATGTTTGTTCATCGTTACCACTTGTGATATTGATCACTGTTCGTTTGTTTGTAATTTCTGTTTTCATATCTTTTTTATTTTACTTGCTCAAATCCATTTGGATATATATATTTATATTTATACCAAATATCTCCACCTACTATATATGCACCACTTTTGTACATTCTAACCTCGATATTTTGCACATCTCCATTGTCTTGTGAATGTGCCCTGGCATTTGCAAAGAAATTCGGCCATCTTATAATAATTGTCGTTTTACCATTTGCAGGTATATCTATTGTAGATATCCTGTTCATGTTTTCATCATATACATAATTTGCCCATAACGTGTATGCTCCCAAATTAAAACTGCCTACTAGACTGATAGTCGAAATGTTTGTGCTAGATGCTGTACTGGATGGATTCTTAATAGTCAACTTTGTGGTCACATCATCTGTGCTACAGAGATAGTATTTTTCTACACTGGCCATATCTCCTTCATCATCAGATGAGATTTCCCGCCAGGGTCGGAATAGGACCATATCCCAATTGGCTACCAGCACGTCTGAACCCTTATTTTCAACAATGAAATCAGTATTCCATAATATCTTGCAATCTACTGGTGATAAATTAAATACTCTTGTGCCTAAAGATTCGGGAAGACGGTAATACCCATTTGCATAACTACTTTCTGCTGTATTTTGCATGGCAAAGTATAACTTTGCTGTAAATTGAGATTGTAGGCTAGCAAATAATTCTTTTAAAGGCAAATCAATCCATGTTCCCTTTATTTCTCCATTAACTAGTATATTTTGGCTCGCACTATAGATTCCCGCTAGACTTCCGTTATAACTAAATACGGCGCACACAAGTCTGAAATCATTTAAATTAACATCCGCTCCTTCCAAATCATATGATTGAAGAGTGTCACTGCTGTCGCCCGCATCCGCTGTAAATAATATTCTTAAATAGGTAGCACTGCCGGTGACATCAAACTCATAACTATCTCCGGATCTCACTACAAAAGGGCTGGCTTCGTGATTATATCCCCAAAAGTCCAATAGACGAAATGGTGAGTTCCCTCCTCCTGTGGGTGGTTCATACCACGAAGCCCACAGATAATCATTATCACCCTCTTCATACAGTCCTCTGATGCGATTTGCTCTTTCTATGACTGTTCCTGAGGTAGAGACTCTTTGAGGAAGAGAAAGTCCACAATTACCTTGTTCTCCTTTCCACATTCCTGCAATGTAATTTTCATCTGTGGAGTTGTAAGATTGGCCGATGTAACTTCTATAGTTTATCGGCTTGAATTTTGACCATATATTAATCTTTTTATGCTGATTACTACACAAATATCCGACATCATTTGAAGATACTCCCAAACACTGTCTGACATCATCTACACTGATAGGTGCTGTTATAATTCCATTATTTACCGGCATGATAGGTATGTTTTAATTGTTCTACTTGTTGTTTCAATTCCTTATTCTCTTTTTCCAAACGATCTACTCGCTCTCCGATGGTCTCCACTTTTTGTATGGTCTGCTGACACGAAGCCGCGATCAGGTTGATATAATCCGGATGCAGGTAATTCAGACTTCCGTATTTGTCTCCTTTCTGTCTGGCATCCATCTGAGGAAGTACGCGCACCACATCCTGGTATACCGGTCCAATGGCTTCCTTATGTGTTTCTTTGTATCTGAATCGCATCACCTGTCCCAGTGCCAGCAATACCTGACAGGCATCAAATGCCTGGAAATCGTATTTTGCGTTCCGGTCGGAGGTGGTCTGTGCTGTAACTGCTCCTGTAGAAAAGACATTAGCTGCCCACAGATCTTTCGCTATGGACACACCTCCTGCTATTTTCAAAGATGCATCTGAAACAGAAGAAGAGGAATTAACCGTAGATGTTATATGTACACTGCCCGAAATAGTAGCATTACTACTCATCGTCACTGCCCCGTTGAAATAGCTTGCTCCACTGACATACAGAGCGTACGATGTTGACGGAGCCACACCAATACCTACCCTTGGATGAAGCCTTATTCCTGAACCTGTATCTCCGATGTATGAAGTCGCAGAAGTAGCACCCGCATAGTAGAAGTATATGTATGGAATGGATGTCGATGTCATATATATATTACCGGTTGCATATACAGATACTCCTGCCGTACCATCTGTTGCAGAAGTTTTAGTAGCACCGACATACATATTACTTCTCTCATAAAGATTGCCTGTAAGGGTTGAATTACCGGCTATAGTTAATGTAGATGAACCTGATATAGCACCTGCAAAATACGATGCTCCGGACACATACAAAGTATAACTAGTATTTGATTGTGCTCCAATCCCTACTCTTGGCTGTAATCTGATACCGCCGTTTGCATCTCCTGTCATATACGTAGTAGTGGCAGTGGTATTTGCATAATGAAAAAATATCGCCGGATTAGAGGCATGACTTAAATATAAGTTACCTGTATTTGTTAAGCAAGCTCCTGCAGCACCGTCTGTTGTGGAGGTTTTACCTCCGGAATAGACCGAAGATTTACCATAGATCTGGGCTGAAACAGATAAGGTAGAACTAAAGGTTACAGCTCCTGATACGTTAAATGCTCCACTATGGGTTAGCAATCCAGATGCTGGAGTCCAATATGTTCTGAATGAAACTGTATTTGAAGCAGCATCTATATTACTTTTACTAACTCCGTGAAATCCTACAGTATTTCCATATCCTCCAAAAGCTACAGAATGTCCTGAGTATGTTCTAATTCTAAATAATCCATGTAAAGTAGCTGAACCAGTAACCCAACTCGAAGGTTCAATTATATTTGTAGTAGAAGCTACAGCTAACCATGTAGAAGAAACAAAAGGTGGTCTTATCATAGAGTTAAATGTCGCTGTACTAATAGCTGTAAGATTACTAATTGACGTGGCACCTGTTGCGGCAAAATCAGTATTTATATTCACTTTACCACTGGTAAGATTAATATAGAAAGGTCTTAGTGAATTATAGGTGTTACTACCAGTATTACCTAATAGTATATAAAAGTTTGTAGTGTCTTTGTAAATAAATGTTGGTGGTGCATTGTCTACATTATAATTTAATGTAAAAGCATATACAGCAGTAGAATACCATCTACTTCCTGTATATAACCCATTTGAAGCACTAAATGACATTCTTGCAGTACTATCTGCTGCTGATTCTAATGTAATTGTACCAAGTTGTGATGCACTACCGTTTTGAAATAAGTATAGCGCTGGTGCATAACTAACAGAACCTGTCAGATAGACTCTACCATAGCTACTATTAATAAGCATACCGGTATACCCATCAGTACCACTAGTCTTATTTATTTCTCCAGCTATAAAATTACCAGCAACTTTTGCAACACCACTTACATATAACCTATAATTAGAATCCGGTGTAGTATTAATAGCAAATCTAGTAGTATATAATCCACCATTTGTATTAATTAGATACGCGTCTCTTTCAGTTGTACCATATTGATAAAAGTCTAATCCGGGATTCGTACCGCTTGTACCTGACTGTAGATAATGTCTACCGGAAGAACTATAAAAAACATGACCTCCTATACCATCATTTGATGCCGACTTACTAGGGCCAATATAAAATGTTGAAGTTGTGGAAGTGCGAGCCATAATAAAATTAGCAACTCCACCAAAATAGTACCTCATTGATGTACCACTATTTAATAACTCCATCGAAAATATACGATTCGTACCTGTAGCATTTACTGCTGAACCGTTTCTATAACCAACTATTAGTGGTGTTTGAGCGTCATTATCTGATATAGCAACTCCTAATGCTCCAGAACCAGTTCCCCAAGACGCGCCTGTATAACCAGTAACCAACAGTTTGCCTGCAGTACTTCCCCCATAATACACTGTAACCGGATTATATACCGTAAGAGAGCCAGACATGGTATCTCCTGCCTTTTTTACATATGACCCTAAATCACTGGTAGTTGCAAATGTAGTCCCTTTGACCAAAGTAAGGGTGTTGTTAGTATAGGTAAATGAAGTATAAGCATTGCCTGTACCTGACTGAGCAACCGTAATCGCCTTTCCTTCCAGACTTACTATACGATTATACAATGAATTGATCGCATGAGCATTGAACGTATTTGTATAGTCAGATGCACTAAAAGATTCTCCGAAATTATTAACACTGTATACACTTTCAATCAGGCCCCCGCCTCCGGAAGAGATACCGCCAATACCTGCAGCAGAAAGATAGCTTGTTGCATACAGACCTGCAGCTTCACCTCCGGAACCAACCACTTTCAGTCCATTGTTCTCTTTATCGTACTGGATACGGATGGTACCGATCTGAATATATTCGCTGGTCTGCAGGTTCTTGCTGAAGGTACCCAAACCGCCTACGGTTACTGTTCCTCCTATCGTCGTATTTCCGGTTGTACTCAGCGCACCAGCCACCGTCACTGTCCCGTTGAAATAGTTGGCTCCATCTATATACAATCTATAACTTGTAGTAGTCAAACTACCCGTACCCACATACAGCCTGTTTGCTATCTCAACTGCTGACTGACTGTAATTATTCCGTATATACGCATTCTGAGAAACCTGGTTGTTACCATAAAACGCGATCTGAGCATTCGTCGCGGAAGTCAGACTCAAATTACCGGATGCTCCCAATACCCCTCCTGCCACACCATCTGTGGTACTGGTTTTACCATTCGAGTAGATAGAAGCTCCTCCGTATATATTATAAGAGGTATATATATTCAGATATCTCAGTGCTGCCGTACCGATGGAATGGGTAGCATCCGTTCTGGGCAATAGACTGGAGGAGTTTATATTCGACGTGAAAGTCTTCTGCCCGGACAGGGTTTGGGTAGTGGTAAGAGTCACATACGTCGAAGCAGCCGAAGAAGCGGTCAGATACCCCTTCGAATCTACCCACGACTCAGTAGCGTAACCCGTCAGCGCGGAAGAGGTCAGAAAGGTCGCTCCCTTAACTAAGGTCAGGATATGATTGTCATACCGGAAGGAAGTATACGCGTTTCCATCTCCGGATTCCTTTACAGTAACTACTTTATCTTCCAGAGACAACACCCGCGTATGCAGGTCATAGCCCAGGAAGGCAGAGAGTACGAAGTCCGACTTCGAACCATCGTATCTGTCCCAATCCTCCAGCAGGAAATAATCCTTCGTGCTCCCGGAAGCGTCATTAAGGCCGGAGGCGCTCAGAAAAGAATCGGAGTACAGCCCGAGTTTCGCACGGATGGCCCATACCGGATGGGCGGAAGTACCGATATTCACCTTCTCAAACAGTTCGTCAAAGTCTGCCTGCTCCATCTTCTTTTCCAGGGTAGATTCCAGGTGGGTGATCTTTGCCATAGACAAAGCAGGGATATCAGCCGCCGTGAGGACTTCTCCTTTAGTCACCCGACCATACGTATCTACCGTCACCTTCGGATAAGTGCCCGCGGCAGCTCCGGAAGTAGCCAACGCCAGGGTCAGGTTCTGGCTCAGCGTACCTCCACCCGTCAGCCCTGTTCCGGCCGTCACAGAGATCGTTTTATCTGCCTTCCTGGCCAGTTCGGCAGACAGTCCGGAGACCTGATTCATTGCAAGCATAGAAGAGGAATCCAGGTATCCCCTGCTCTCCAACTCCGTATGGGTAACGTAGCCATTCAACAGGCCGGAACGGGTCAGCGTAGTCCACTTCCCCGTCTCTGTCTGTTTATAGAGCAGCGACTGTGCGGGAGCCTGCTCCACCGCGTCGTCCACATCCAGCAGTTCATGCAGGCAAGAGGATCCTCCACCGTTTCCCGATCCGCTACCTGTCTCCAGATCCCGGCCGATCATCTGGGCCACTATGGCCTTCTCGGATACCACATTGTACCGGGAGCGCACGATCCAATCCGCTTCGTCTTTGATCGGATTGCCTTTGTCTAACTCCCACATGTGTCCGATCGCTTCAAGCCCGTCCTGTATCTTTTCCTGGGTAGCTTTGTACGATTTCACGATGCTGCTGTGCATCTCGCTCACCGCGCGCAGCAGTTCTACATTCTCACTGATCTCGGCCACCTCTTCCCGCAGGGCTTGCGTACTTCCTACGATGCGCTCCTCTCCTATCGTCGCGTGCTGACGGAAAGGCTCGTCCAGGTTCTTCTCCACAGAAAGCACCCGTGTCTCTAACCGATGGTCTCCATCCACATACACCACCTTCTGGCCTACGTGCAGATCGGTTGCCTGCTGATAGAAAGCAACGGGGTTGGAGTCAAACTCATACGTATTCCAGTCCCTGCGCCGCCGCTCCATCTCCTCGTCCAACGCCTCTTCCAGGCGAAGCTGCGCGGCAGTCACATAGGCCTGGGGCAGTTCTACATTCAGCAAGATCAGCCGATCGCCCTCCGCAGGGTGCATCACCGTATTGGGGATGTTCAGTCCGGTACTGTCGTCGTAATGGATCCGGTAGACGTGGGTCAATACCGTTTCGGTCTGATCCTTTCCGACCCTGATCTGTGTACGTTCGAAGTATTGGGCTTCGAACTCCCACCCCGACAGCGACCCGCTCTCGAATAGCAGAGAGAGTGCCTTTCCGGAGATCACCTCCGGAGCTTCCGTAAAGGGTTTGTCCGCTACTCCCTCTTCCTGCGAAGGGGTACATAGCTGCACGTAGAAGATCTCCTGTACCTTATACAACGGATTTCCTCCTTCTTCTCCCACTACGATCCGGTTCCCTTCGCTGTCCGTCACTTCTACAAAGGTAGACCAGACAGTTCCTACCGTCAGTTCCGACTTCGGATAGATGTGATCAAACACTAAGGTTTTCACAAAGATCTCTCCGGGCCGCAACGATTCTCCTTCGGCTGTCAGGTCTTTGTAGCTATAGGGATATTTCTCTTCCGGTAGCCGCAGGCGGTTGTGTACCAGATGGGCCACCGTACCTTCGTCCGGTTTATCACCGGGCACTAAGTTGCGGGTAGAGCCAAAGGCATAGAAACGATTGTAGTAGCCCTCTTTGTCGGTATTCACCTGGGGCACTTGTATGTTGCGTCCCACTTCCAGCGTCAGCGAAGCAATCTCTCCGGTCTGTGTATCGGTGGTCAGATCGCGGTAGCAGCGGGACAGATGGATCTCGTTGCCCGCTACCCACCACTCGGTCTCCCAGGTATCGGCTATGCTGCACAGGGCTTCGAAGATACTGGCCGACTGGAATTGCAGGTGTCTGATCTCTGTGAGTGCCGTATCGATCAGGGCTACATACTGCTCTCCGGTGAAGTGCCGGAGGTTGCGCAATACGATATCCATAAATTCTCCGGGCTTCATCGTACCGCTCCAATCGGTCTCCATCGCGGAGTCTATCTCTCCGGCTTCGTTGGTAGTGAAGAAAAACAGAGGTTGTTTCTTCCAGCTCATCACCACCGATTCGAAACGGGGCTCGTAGGTATACGCATCTTCACTGTCGCGGGTAGGGGTATACGGATCGAGCAACGAAAAGCGCTTGCCTTCATACTCCATCCATGCCCCGGCAGGCCAGGTCATGCACGCATCTTGCCGGAAAGAGAGTTGTACATATTCTTCTTTCATCAGGTCGTGGCGGTAGATGCACCTTTCCGTAAGAGGGGCGGTAAAAAGCAGCTTTCCGGTTATGTCTCTGATCTCTATCATATAAGTTCCTGTATAGTATTCTGTTTTTATCCGTGATCATCCGTATATCCGGATCATCTGCCTGTGATCACATCGCCTGAGTTTGTACCGCGTAAACCAATGATTTACAGCGATCCGTATTCCTCGGAACGGTGAAGACGAAAGGACTCTTTTCACAAAAATAGAACAAAAAGGAAGGTGCTCCAAAAGGGAAATTACATGATGAAAAGTTATCGTGTCATGATGAAAAGTTATTCGTTCATCATAAAAAAATATCTGATAATAATCCGTTATTTCTTAATGGTTTACATAAAAAATGCACTTTTTTTCCAGGTTCCCGGAAAAGGGTGTGTAAAGAGATGTCATTTGGAGTGGTATCTGCCAGATACAACTAAGCTCTCTACAGATCGCTGGTATACAGAATGGATCGTTCGCTGGTGTAGCGGATCCGGAACTATAGCCGCGGATCACTGCTCCGTGTGAGGTGTGGGAGCAGATAAAGTATTCAGTACTTTTCTGGCTAAGCCTCCATAGGGTTTTCCTGATCGCGTCTTTTCAGCCAGTTGATCAATGTACACCGATGCACCTTGAACTTGCGGGCAATGGCAGATTTACTCTTTCCTTCTGCCAGCATTTTATCTATTAAAGCATCTTTCCCGGTCAGTTTGTAGATCACATTCCTGCTACCAACCGGACGACCCAGGATCACTCCCTCTGCCCTGCGACGTGCCAACCCCTGTCGGGTGGCTTCCGAGATCTTTACGCCCGTCATGTGGGCATTCAACGAATAGATCACCGCTTTTATGGCGGAATCCAGTGTATTCAGCAATTCATACTTTTCATCCAACAGAATGACACATACGTTCTTTTGCTGCAGTTCATAGAGATTGGCCATGATATTAAATACATTCCTACCTACACGTGTAAAATTAACTGAGATCAATGTATCTCTCTTTTTTATTTTTTAAGGAGTTTCCCCAACTTCTTCTCATCGGAAGCCTTCTTTCCGGAGACTATTTCTCTCACCCATTCATCTATGACAATACCGTAGGTTTTGCAATATTCTTCAATTACATACCGCTGATTTTCTACTGTCTGTTTGTCTGTACTTACTCTGATATATGCGTAAATCATTTTTATTACAGTTTAGTAACAGCCAAATATAAGGAAATTGCGGTATTCTATTGCCCCTTAAAAATAGACAAGAAGATGAACAAGAAAGAAAAGGATCTGAATAAGGTAACGGAACTCAAGGATAGTGAGTATATCCGGGCGGTAGCTGCGGATGGTGGTAGTGTAATGATTAAGAAGAGTGATCTGATGCCTTTGGCAACTACTGATAGTCCTGGCTTAATGAGTTCAGAAACATATATAACAAATAAAATAACGCATTTCGCACCCACAACTGATTTCACAATATATAAAATCACAAATCTCATTACTCAAAAGACAAATGAACCTTCTAAATTTGGTATAAATATTATCTCATTAAGTTCTGCTGATTGTGGTAC
>JAJBTC010000006.1 GCA_020861095.1 Bacteroides sp. | reverse complement strand
ATCCTATATGTATGCTTATAATAAATTCATTCACATTTAAGATCAAAAACTAAAGAATTAAATCTTTACTTTGTAAAATTCATAACAAATACTTATTTTTGCTTCAAACCAAGATGAAAAATAGGAAGATGACAAAAGAAGAACTGATGCGGAAAGCCATTGAGCTTTCCAAAGAGAATGTACGGAATGGAGGTGGTCCTTTTGGTGCTGTCATAGCCAAAAATGGTGAGATCGTGGCTACCGGTGTGAACCGGGTAACGGATTCATGCGATCCTACCGCACACGCGGAAGTAAGTGCTATCCGGGCAGCGACTTCCAGGCTAAAGGATTTTAACCTGAGCGGATATGAGATCTATACCTCTTGCGAACCCTGCCCCATGTGTCTGGGAGCGATCTATTGGGCACGATTGGACAGGATGTACTACGGAAATAACAAGACGGATGCCAAAGAGATCGGATTTGATGATTCTTTTATTTACGACGAAATCGCATTGAAACCGGAAGAGCGCAAACTGCCATCTGAAATCCTGTTGCACGACGAAGCCATCAAAGCCTTTGAGGCGTGGACGGAAAAAGAGGATAAAATAGAATATTAAATGTTCTTTCCGAACCATATAAAAGAGGGTATGCAGATGGAGCATACCCTTTGTTCTTTTTATCTATTCCTATTCCTTTTTTTAACAGGCGAACCGAAATATACAGATTGGGCAGAAATCCCTTACAGGTTACATCTCCATTCTCTGTTTCATCGTATGGTGTATCCACCATCTACTACCAGGGTATGGCCGATCACAAAACTGGATGCCGGACTGGCCAGCCACAACACGGCAGCAGCAATCTCTTCGGGCTGTCCCAGACGCTCTATAGGGGCAGCTTTGATATAAGCCTCTAACAGTTCCGGATTATCCTCACCCAGGAAAGTCACCATAGGTGTTTCGATGCAACCGGGACATACAGCATTGATACGGATACCCCGGGTAGCATAGTCTAAGGCAGCTGCACGCGTCAATCCCACAACACCATGTTTGGAAGTAATGTATGCCACCTGATAGGGAGCCCCCACCAGTCCACCCAACGAAGAGGTATTGATAATAGAACCACTGCCCTGTACCGTCATCTGCTCCAATTCATATTTCATACATTTCCAGACAGCGTCTAAGTTGACAGACATCACCCGGTGCCACTCCTCTTCGGAAAGTGTGTGTGTATCGGCATACGAACAGATCACTCCGGCATTGTTGAAAGCAATATCCAACCGACCGAAAACAGAAACGGTCTGATCTACCATGTGCTTTATTTCCATGTCTTTGGTTACATCACATGTGACCGGCAATACGTTATTACCTGCCCGGATCAATTCTTCTGCTTCTTTTTCAAGCAATTCTCCCCGGTTATCAGCCATTGTTACAGCCGCGCCCGATGCGGCAAAAGCTTTAGCTGTGGCCAGGCCAATACCCGACGCTGCACCTGTGACCACTGCCACGCAACCATTAAAATCGTACTTTACTTGTGCATTCATATTTTTACTTTATATGTTGATAGAATAAATCATTTACAACAGAGTGGTATAAGTATATGTCTGCTTATACCCCTATTCTGTGTTCCGAATACCAGGATTGATGATTTCCAAATAGAAAGTTTCCTGAGTCACAAATATAAAAAATATACAGACATAATTCATTTATTGTAGAAGATAATAAATGAATTAATTAAATACATCTCCGTATTTAACAAATCAATTATCAGGCTTTGCTTCTATATGTTTCACTATATTTCCCTTCTATGAATACACCCATAAACAAAATCTATTTTCCTGCGCCCGTTTTTTCTTATCAAATCTTACACATAAAAAAGTCCCCATAGCCATATAGGCCACAGAGACTTTTCACACACAAAAAAGTTATATTGCTATGGAGAAAAAAATTTCTTTTTAGAAACGCATACCCAGTGTCAGGAGTACCTGGCTCTTTGAGTTCTTTACATCTGTTTTGTTCAGATACAATTCATCAAATGCATAGAAGTCTTCTTTGTATCCGGTATATTGATAAGCAAGGTCAGCATATATAGATCTTCCTCTATAACCTACACCTACTGTAAAGTTATTGATCGACTTGGAGTTTGAGAAATCAGTGTCCGTATTTACAGAATTCAAAGGCAATGCTTTATATGCATCGCTTTTGAAAATAGCAGAACTATAATTATAACCTGCACGGATAGCGAACTCAGGAATCACCTTGTACTCAGCTCCCAGACGAAGAGTGCTCACCCCTTTCAACATGCTTGTCGTGCTGTTTTCATACTCAAACCAGGAAGAGCCATAGTCCGGATCACGGAATTTGATAGTAGAATAGTCCTGGAATTCATATTCAGCCCCTAATGCCAAATTATTCCCTACGATATAACCCAAACTAAAATTGTATTTCCAAGGAGTATGCAAGCGGAATTCACGGGCGTTGTCTCTGTTATTCAAATAGTCGTAGCTATCCACAACTACAGATTCGATCATATCTGTATCTTCAAAATATAACTTACCTTCCAGAAGTACATTATTATATTGAGTCAAGTTATAAAAGGTAGGAGTATGTACCGCTACTCCAACACGTAAAGGAGAAGTCTCGAACGGACGGAAAATAGCACCTAATTTAAAGTCGAAGCCAGCTCCAGTGATCTGATTATCACTATGCAAATTATAAAACTCTCCATAGTCGAAATCCTCAGAATAATATGTATATTTCTTATAATTTACATC
>JAJBTC010000008.1 GCA_020861095.1 Bacteroides sp. | reverse complement strand
ATACCACATATAGAAACTCTAACATATCTTTATCTTCAATATAAATATATTCGGATGAGTCTGAAACCTCATACATTAATTCAAATATCTTTGTTTTAAACAACGAGTCTATATTCACTTCATATGCTTCTGACTTCATACATACCACAAAAATCAGAATTACTATTAAAACTATTTTTTCATGATTTTATTATTTATCTTGTTATACCTGTTACATTTCCCATAGTATTTACCTGAATAATTACTGTTCTGAGAATATTGCCTGAACTATCTAATATGGATACACTTAAGCACCCATTTTGCAAATATCTATGTAAAGGATCCGGTCGACTACCAGTTACTAAATTTTCTACTGCAGCTGCATTTAAATGAGCTTTCGTAACATTTTGACCTTTTACCTGAATAGCATACTGCTCCCATGTTTGATGTAATAAAGCACTACTTTGATTTATATATGCACCATCTCCTAAGGCTTGGATATCAGCGATATCTACAGTTGCTGTCGCTGCTGTCCCAATAACATCTGGTGTAGAATTTACTACATTTATAGTTGTAATTCCATTATCACTTATTATTTGATTTAATGCATTATAATAATGAGATTGTTGAGAAGTCATATTATTGAGATCGGTCCCTGAAACTTGTGAAATATTTACCCTACTACCTGCATCAATCGAAGTTGTATAAAATCCTCCTAATGCATTATTATAAACATTAATCGTCGCTTCCAAATCACTACGACTTCCTATAAGAATTAAACTATCTCCATTTAAATCCATATATCGTAACGGATTGTTTGCCCCATACGCATACGGAGTCCATTCGTAATACTTCTCAGCCAATGGGTCCATGGTGGTAAAGCGATTCAGAGAAGAGTGCAGGAAACGGGCAGAGAAGTCGTAGGTATTCATATCCTGGGTATCATCCAGTTCCTTCATCCCGTACCGATAAGGCTGATCCGCAACAGAGGTACCTTCGCCAAACAATCCACCGTAAGGGTAGTAGTGGTTGACCTGCTCGATGTTGCCATGCGCATCGGCTACCACACGGACATTGCCCTGATAGTCTTTCAGAAAGTAATGGTAGACAGGAGTGGTCCCGCTCAGGGTGACATAACCCACTTCGTTAAAGACCATCGACAGAGAGCCGTTGTGGTAAAGGAGGTTCCCACAATAGTCCGTCACAGAAGAACTGTCGCCTGCCGTACGGACAACACTGCGCTTGATGCCGTCGGATGTGTACATATAACCAAGTGAATGACCGTTAACAAAACGGAGGTTATCCGGCAAATTTAATAATAGTCAGGACTTATAAATACAATACGTGATAAAAAATTATCTCTACAAAAGATCTCTAAATATTCTTTTAATTTTTTATAGTACTCCAATTCAGTAAAAAAAAGGAATTTCTTCACAAAATAAATAAAGGCCTTCTTTATATTTATATTCCAATACCAGATAATAAGGTTGAATAACATCTTCAAACATAATTTTCTTGAATCTATCAGGTAGTAAATACGTTGATTGGCATTCTCTTATAAGTGTGTCTAAAACTTCTTGTAGTTTTTCTGTTTTAAAAATAACTTTACCTTCAAAATCATAATATCTAAAAGATAAAAAACGATTACGTATTACAGCATATTCACTACCACTAATTCCTACATATTGATACATTGTACATGGATTCAAGCTGGAACAAGACATCATAATCTGACTTATACATTTCCCTGCAAAAAAGAAAGAAAAGCTATCATCTTCTCGAATCATAGCTAAAGTATCGCGATATTCTATAAATATAGGGAATAGTTTTAATCTTATATAATCCCAGGGAAATGAATCAGGATAAGGATAAACCTCATTTATGTCTTGAATATAAGAAATAATATCAGTTAAATTATTAGGATATTTCAAATAATCAGCATAATAACTATTAATTACAGCACCAATAACATGAATATTTAAAAAAGAATCCACAGGAGTTTGCAATTCAGAGTAATGTAGATTGACATCATATTTATCCATACAAAAGATAAAATTACAATCATTTGCTATAAATACGATCCAAATTATAAGAATTATTTTCTTCATTTTACCGTCCTTTAAAAACAGAATTATATTTGTTATAATAATTATTAGCAGCAGACCTATTGGGAAAAACTATTATAATAGCATTGCTATTTTTAGAACCTGATGTATACAAACGTTCAAAATTTATGGTGATACCATCTTTAATTGTTGAAGATGTATAACTCTTATTTCATTTTATTTTCCCCGTATTTATAACGTCAAAACCTCCAAATTTACCTCTATTATCAATTCCTTGGGAGACTTTATAATAAGTTACTTGTCCACCTTCTGCATCAAAAGAAAAATAAGTATTTTCTGTCAATCCCAACGTACTTGTCATAGGGTATTCTCCTATATAAAAATTTACAGCAGAAATAGCAACACTAACAAGATTTCCAAAAGAATCATATTTATATTTTGATTCTAAAAGATATATCTGATAAAGGACTTATAAAATATAAGAATTCTCTACCATCCGTTAAGGCACAAAGCCCCTTTAAATTATCCATGGATCCTACTCTCATGGATAATTTAAAGAAGACATAAGTGATGAGTCCATGTCAGTTCTATCATCTATTTCTCTCTGAGAATATAACAGAGAACTTAAGAAAAATAAAACACACACTAATCTTTCCATACCTTAATTTTTTATACTAATTAAATTAGTAAACCGTAACTTTAATAATTAAGATACAAAAAAGATATCAAATATATCTTCCATGAGTTCACCAATAGAATTTACATTATCACCCTCAATTTCCCCATCTTCAATCATATCTCGAGTCCATTCACAAATATCATATGCTAAGTCTTTATCAGCTTGCACAAAATAATAACCTCCACGAAGTTCGCCTGAGATGTGCGATTTAGTATAATTCTTCACTAAATAATCGTACTGCTCTTTATGCAATTTATATACTATAAGTTTATATTTTAATCATTTGCCTGTTTGATTTATCAGAGATCTTACTCTTTGGGTGGATGTTGGATAAACAGTTAAAATTTTACCCGTATCCCGATTTATTACAACCGTTACACTTTCTTCTATAACTCTTTGACTAGGCCTTGAAGTATTAATTTTTACTGGATTTATTTTTAAAGGGTTTTCTACAGCATTTCTTATTGAACGTTGTCGTGCTCTTCTCTCTACTACTCTCTCTGATCCATGTAGTGTAAAGCCTTTTATCATTATACCATTAGCTGTTATAATTTCTATATTATGTGCAGTCTTCCACAAACCTCTTCCTAATTGCCATAAAGAAGCCAGACTCTACACACCACTTACAGTGGCTGCCATAGTCAATGCCGCACGTCCTATCGTACCACTTCTCAGCGGATGGGTCTATCGTAGTAAATTAATATTTACTCAACATAGTGCAAATGATGTATTAAGATCTATTTATATTCTTCCCTCTCGAATTGGAACAGAGAAAACATCATAAATATCTTCCACAAGTTCACCTTTTCGGGTCAATCTACCTTCTCTATCAAAACCTCCCATTTGGATCTCGTCCTCTGTCCATTCACAAATTTCTAATGCCAGTTCGTCACTTGCCTCAATGAGATAGTAACCACCTTTAAAATTTCCTATAACAGGCGTACCATGATAATTCTTGATTAAATAATCATAATGCTCGGGACGTAATAAATATAACATACTATTATAATATTAAAAATCCATTATTTAGTTTTCTTTTAATAAAGACCTAACCCTACTAGTGGATGTTGGATGAACTGTAATAATCTTACCATTGGTTGGGTTTATTACAACAGACGCTTGCCTTCCTATAAATTTCTGACTAGATAGCCCATCTTGTGTTTTTACAGGATTTATTTTCAAAGGATTTGTAAGGGCATCTTTTACGGCTACTTGACTTACTCCTCTTTGAGCCATTCTGATTAATCCGTGCTCTGTAAGGCTCTGAATTCTTATTCCATTGGCTGTTACAGTGATTCCACGCACAGCATAAATTAATCTCGCAAATTGCCATAAAGAAGCCAGACTCTGCACACCACTTACAGTGGCTTCTACAGTCAATGCCGCACGTCCTATATCTCTTCCTATGGGAGAAGTCATTTGATTCACCAAGCCGTTAAATAAACGAGATTGAGAATAATCCAATAAAGGACTATTAGGACCTAATAATTCATTTTGTAATTCCGGATTTTCCGCAATGGTAAGAAAAGCGTTTTTAGGAGCCTGAGAAGTTGAGATCAACGCATTCTGATAATAATTAAGGTATTCTCCATCACCAAATTCAACGGAATAACTGGAACCAACATTTGCATAACCTTCTATTTCCTCATTTCCTTCCTCCCATCTGACATTCCCATATTTATCTTCATACCAATCTTCTCCCGTTGGATCCACATACCGTAACGGATTGTTTGCCCCATACGCATACGGAGTCCATTCGTAATACTTCTCAGCCAATGGGTCCATGGTGGTAAAGCGATTCAGAGAAGAGTGCAGGAAACGGGCAGAGAAGTCGTAGGTATTCATATCCTGGGTATCATCCAGTTCCTTCATCCCGTACCGATAAGGCTGATCCGCAACAGAGGTACCTTCGCCAAACAATCCACCGTAAGGGTAGTAGTGGTTGACCTGCTCGATGTTGCCATGCGCATCGGCTACCACACGGACATTGCCCTGATAGTCTTTCAGAAAGTAATGGTAGACAGGAGTGGTCCCGCTCAGGGTGACATAACCCACTTCGTTAAAGACCATCGACAGAGAGCCGTTGTGGTAAAGGAGGTTCCCACAATAGTCCGTCACAGAAGAACTGTCGCCTGCCGTACGGACAACACTGCGCTTGATGCCGTCGGATGTGTACATATAACCAAGTGAATGACCGTTAACAAAACGGAGGTTATCCGGCAAATTTAATATATTATATTGGATCTCAGCAATATTACGGCTGGTATCGCATGTTAAATTTCCATTGGTGTCGTAACGGAAGGTATACGTGCTACGCTGCAACGGATTGCCGGCATGGTTGGTCACAGTACTGAGCTGATTGCCAGTATAGGTCGGTGTCAGATCTTCCGTCAGACCGTAAGTGGTAGCGGAGGTTTTACCGTAACGTTGCAGCGTGAGGATATTACCGTTGAGATCATACGTCGTGTTTTCGTTGAAGCGTCCCTGGTTCAGTAACGCGGACTGTCCTTCTGAGTACTCTGCCCGCTGTAACTGATTCTGATCATAAAAATAATCATATAACCTCCAGGCGGATTCATTGGCGACCTTCCATTCTACAGCAGCTACATTTCCCCGAATATCTTCTGTCCAATAGTGATTGTCAGGTTCGGCGCGATAGATTGTCTCTTTATACAATTCCCCATCGATCGTATGTATATCCGAACGGATGTTGTATGTATAGTCCGACCTGAATTCCGAAGAATTGTTCATCGTAAGACTGCCCAACTGAGTAAGTTCATTGTATGCCCTTACCGAAAGAAGAGTCTCGGGATAGGTGGTCTGGTCTACTGCCAACTGATACCGGGTCTCCTGAGGTCGCATTCCATGATCGTAATTATAGGTATAATACTCTGTAAGCGTAGCTTGTCCGGTGGCACTATGAATATGTTTTGAATTCACCGGAAGTCCGACGAAATTATATTTGAGATAGAATTTTTCACGTCCGCCTGCCAGATGGTTGTTGCTTTTAGTCTGAATGAGTCTGCCTCTGTAGTCGTAGTACATGACACTGTAGATCTCACACGAAGTATCCTCCAGCGCCCTGTTCCATGTTCCGGTAAGCAGTCCCTGATATCCTCCTGCACGTTGTCCGTATCCGGTCACCGCTTCGTAGCGGAAATCTACATCCGTAGAATCGGGCATGTGGTTGATCCCCATAAATTCATATTGATCAAAATAATTGGCAGACAGGACCACAGGCGACAACAGTTCTACACCCGACACGGAATACCCCATATAACTACTGCTTTTGTCCCAGGTTGCCTTCACAAGCGCATTTGCAAACGGAGAGGAAGTATGAGAAATAGTATTCCTGCAAATACCCATAAGCACGATACGCCCCATAGCATCGGGAATAGTAAAGACCCACTCGCCCCGCAGACGACTCTCACCATCCTGTATAAAGATAAGACGTCCTGCCTGGTCATAGATATAAAAGATCCAGGAGGCACCGGGTAATTTTTTCCCGATGCAACGTCCGGCAGCATCGTACTGATACAAATAGGCATACTGCTGAAGTACAGTGCTGGTCTTACTGCTCCAGAGCGAACCGACTGTCATGGCATCGGAGGCCATAGGAGGAAGCACAGCGATCAGCCGGTCGAAATCATCGTAGATATAGTAGGTACATCCATAGGCATAGACTCCTAAAGAAACGCGTTTCATGACTTTCCTTCCCCGTTTGTCTTCAAACTCATACGAGTAATAACCATTATCGGTAACATGCGCGTAATAAAGTTCTCCGGGATCAAACTCTCCGTCCAGCATAATGGTGACCAATGTATCGGTAGCACTGCTCACTGCAATGTAGTGCAGACATCCTCGGATATTGTCGCCGGCAATATTGCTGCCATATACATATTCCTGTACGGGATAATCCCAGTATTCTCCCGGTCCCAGGGTAGATGTCAGGCGGAAAAGAGAACTTCGTTCGTAGGTATTGCTGTAAAACGGTCTCCGATCACCTTTGTAAGCTATACTTGCCTGGCTTTCCACCTGGCTCAGCTCTACCATAGCCCCCTGATTGGAAGAAATATTCACGGGAAGCCATGACCTGGAGATCTTTCCTGATCCATCGTACTCCTGATAGTCCGTAAGATCCTGTAAAGAAGGAGATATATCTCTCTGTACGGTCTGAAAGAGACGACCCAATCCATCGAAATACTGTACGGTCTGGAGACTTTGCGAGGTACTGAGGTTACTCACGGAGCTGACAGGTACAGTCGGAACAGTGGTATGGATATAGTTCTGATCGGTACTTATCTGTGCCTGTAGTGTCACTGACAGGATTATAGAAAGCATATAGAAATATATGTATCGTTTCATAGAGCTTGTTTTTATTTGTCTTTGTAATGGTATCTGTAATTCCCGATCACCCGCGTATCTCCATCTTCCAGAAAATAAGTCTCTGTAAGACGTCCCTGATCATCGTATTCATAATAGGTAGTAAAGCCTCTCGGATCACTCATGGAAGCGATCCCATAAGGAACGGTATAGGTATAGGTGGAAATAAAAGCTCCGGAAAGGCTGTTGCGCAGACTGGCGATCCGCTGCATATCGGCGGTGGCCGGGGAAGCTTTTGCGGCCAGAGTATCTGCAAAACTACCGCCCAGTATCGCAGCTACTTCGGCATAGGTCGCGTTTTTTATCTCCGCTACCGGATACTCTCCCTGATAGCTCCACAGATATACTGTGGTTGTTTCCGGATCGGTGATCTGCAAAGGTTTGCCATAACCGTTGTGGAGATCGTAATGGATCTTAGGTACATAATACGAAGCATAGGTACTTTGTGGCCGACCGACTGTAGTTTCAATTACGGATATGGTCCGGGGAAGATACATGCCCAATGTATCTTTATAGATCGTTTTCCTGCCATAGATGACCTGATCGTTCTGTAGGCGGATTTTCTCTACCGGTACACCGATATAATATTGCGCTGTCATGCCGACACTCACTGCGTCTGTAAAGTCCGAAGGATAAAGGATCCTATCCTCGTATCCGTCGCCATACATAGAGGTCTGATCAGAAACTGGCTGAGCATACGTATTGTATGCAAACTGATCGCGCACCACCAGGGCAGGATACGAAGAACTCTCCTGCTGGATGACTTCCGTGGCTGTCAGATGGTAATAGGAGACTGCATACGAATAATCAACCGCCTGATTGCTCTCCGTTTTATAAATAAATCCTTTGACTGTGCGACTGTCTGCACTGCCAAATGTATTGTTTATTGTCCGGACTGTAGCTGAACTGTTTCCGTAGGTGACTTGTGTATTCTGTCCATTGGAGAAATTGGTTCGCGTAGGCGCAAAAGGAAAACTGGCAGCCTGGCTGGTTTCGGGAGTATTCCGGAAATAATAGGTGGTTCTTCCTGTGGACACCGCCTCTTCTACCTGATCGTATCCGATGGCATTCCCATGACTCAATGTAGTCAGTGGTACGGTGGATTCGGAAAGTTGTACATGATAGAGAAAAGAGGATTGCTGATTACTGACGATGCAATTGATCGTCACATTGTAGGAAGTGACCGGTTTAACCAGCAGCCGTCCGCCGGTATAAGTAAAGTTACGGGTCATATCATCAGCCTGAATACGGGAAATACGCAGTCCTCCTCCCCGAGCCAGATCTTCCGGTTGCGGTTCCTGAGTAAAATCATAATTGGCCCAGATATACAACCGGACATCCCGGGGCGGAGTGAAAGCTTCCAAGCGGTAAGTTCCCGGATCAAGAGTGAAACTTTTCTGTGGAAGAGAGGCCTCCCAGTTCACCGACCCGTATACTTCCGGACACCCTATTTCTGTAATCAGACGGTGGGTAGGTTCAGTACGGTGTATCCGGAAAAGGGGATAACTGGTAGGATTATTGTAGATATAATCCGGATCGCGTCCGCTCAATGCCAGATTTTCCACATGGCCGTTGTAAGTAAGGGTAGTTACATCTTCAAAAATCAGGTCTTTGTAATCATAAGTGGGTATCTCCGGATACGCATTGTTGTTGGTGTAATGATTGTAGGTACGCAATACCTCCGTGGCGGTGTACGGATAACGGTTGGCATCCACAAAAGAAGTGGCCGGATATTCATTCATTTCATAGGTAAATTCCGTACTTCCTCCGGTAGGATGAATGATCTTCTGTAAAGTACCGATACAGGCATAGGTGAGATTGGGGGTTTTCAAAGCCCCGGAATAGTACGTATTACCGTAATATCCCGCTGTATAATACGCGTTTCCATACGTCTTTCCGTTGTAGTAGCCCCAGTAATCGGTATTACGGGTATTCTTTACTGGCATGGCTCCGTCGAAATAGTTGAATTCGTACCGGAACGCATCGTCCCTGTAATCAACCACCTGGCTCAACTTGAGACGTTTGTAGAGATATTCGTAGGTGCCGCTCTGAGAAGGATTGAAATAGGCATAGTTGAAATCATAACCTCTGACTACACTGCCCGAACTGTTGTATATGCGCAGAGCATCCAGTTTTTTAGGCATAGAGTTGGGGTTATCCTCTTTGAGATCGCTGCGGTTGGAAGCGGTAAACTCTGCGCGACCGTTGTCCCAGGTGATACCGGAAAGCCTGACAGACTGGTGTACGGTCTTGCTGCGGCTGTAGTAGTTATTGCTGGGAGTGATGCCGCAGGAGAAATTTCCCGAATGAGATATGTAGTTGTATCTGATACAGGACTCCTGTGTAGGAGACCGGTAACTTTCCTGCTCGTAGGTGAAGGTAATCTTCCTTTTGTTGGGTGTAGTAATCTCCGTGAGATACCACGAAGAGGTATATTTTACGGGGTTGGCCAGGTAGTCGGATGGATTATCGTCCAGTATATTTGTAGTGTTACCATTCAAAGCCCCTTCATTGGAATAGGCTTCGGTGATCTCTTTCGTACGGAACAGGTACTTCACCCCGTCGGGAGTTGTGATCTGAAAATGATATCCATACGTGGAATTGTGCAGGACATCTACCTTGATATTGACCTTTTTATCGAAGAGAACGGCTCCCCGGGACTTGTCTAACAGAAATTTACCGGAAGCACCGGGCAGGGAATAATAAAATACATCGGGTTCGGAGTCGATCACCAGGACATTGATATATTGGCTACCGTTCCACATCAAAACGTAATAACCGGAATCCGTACCGTCTGTGATCTCAGGACCCGTGTAATATCCCTGTTCCACAGGAAGAGTTGGATGCCCGTATTCCAGAAAATCATCGTAGCATTTCACGGTACGGGAAATCACTCCTCCGGCCTGGAGACTCCAGCCCAATCCTACCCAGGAGGCTTCCTGAGCTACTTTGATACCGGAAGCATGATAACTCAGAGATAACGGCAGGGTATACCCGTCTACTACAATGTTGTACAGAGGGATGTTGATGTCCGGCACTCCGGTATAATGGGAAACAGGATAATCCGCGTATTGCACCAGAGCACTGGCATTGGGAGTCATGGGCACCGTAGGAGGCATTTCGGCACGGTAGTCTCCGGCAGATAGACGGGGCTCAAAGAATGCAATGGACAGGGAATCGACAAACAACGTATCTCCTGCCACAGGTAGATGTTGCGCGATTAAAACTTCGGAAAGGATTAAAAGCAGGAATAGCAGTTTCAAAGTTCTCATGTGTTATATCGTATTAGTGTACAATGTTGCGGAACAGAACGTTCAACAGCCGATCCATGAGAACATGGGTACAAATGTCTCTTCGCCTATCGGAAAAAGGAATGACTAAAGTAATCAAATCAAACAACAAAAACAAATTATTTAATTACTTTTATTTCGTATGACTACGCAATCCTTCCTTTCCTACCCTCTGAACCGCAGACAGATAGTCGGTATACAGGGAAAAGCAAAAGTTTGTCTCTCTGAAAACAAACAAGAAATTGACTGCTGACTGTTGACAATCCATTAACGTTGCCTCTATCCGGAATAACAGAAACAGTAAGGAATAAGAAACAAGTGAGGTTTTTTGTTGCCCTGCTCCAAAAGCGTAGGAAAGTGAATAAAGATTCTCAAATGCCTTTTCTTCCCCTGCTCTTTCCGGATTCTGTTTGTTAACATTCCTGCCCGAAACCCCTTGAAATCTTAACCAAATCCTAACCATGTGATAAGTATATTCCCTTCCGGGCTGCCTTATCTTTGTCTTATCAAAAGAAGATAATCAGAATATTAACTCTTAAAGAACAGAAGCCATGAAAGCAAATGTATTCTTCAAAGCAGTATGTGTAGCAGTAATTATAATGGCAACGGCAACCCCGGTAAGGGCCAACAATCCGTACGTGGCCAACGATATAGTGAAAGAGGGAAAAGTGGTGACCCGCTTTATTTATAAAAATGATCAGGGATTGCAATACCATCTGAAATCAGATTTTACCTACGACGCGGAGAATCGCCTGAACACCAAAGAGTCTTTCCTGTGGAATCCCAGAAAACAGCAGTGGATCCCTCAGCAACGCATCCAATATAAATATACCGATTCGAATATCCTCATCACAGGTAGTAGTTGGAACGAATTCCGAAAAGCATACACCGAAAGTATCAGACAGAGTATTTATCCGATTCGAGCCGCTGGTTCAAAAATAGCACAACTCACCGCCGACTAAGCAGGAATTCTTATCCCACAAGCCATCCGGTGACTGAACGTATCAAAAAAGAAAAACAATACGATACGGGTAGCCTGTACCCAGACTGTATCCGGATGAAAGGTTATCGTACAGGGAACTTTTCATCCGGATAGTGTATGCCCGGATTCGGAAAGCATACCGGAACCCGGAAGACTCAGGAAGGGGAAGTACGGTAGACAAGTGATAAATACTCAGGAGAGATTCAATGGATCTGTATCGTACCTATAAGATGCATCCTGCCATGTGTTCCGCAACGCCGGATCGTCTCTCCCTTCGGTTTCTTATGTTCACTTATCTCACGCCAGGTAATAACCTCCTTTAAAAACTACAGGTCGGCTGGTTATAGTAGCATAGAAGCTACACTGTAAATCAGTATATTCTCTCTTACCGCTCAGGCTCGGCTTCGGGGATATGCAGGGTAAACAAACTCTACTCTCCCTCTATACTCTCCATCTCTATGAAGCCGCCGGGAGCCTGTGCGATCCGTTGTACATAGTTATGCCCCAGCCCGAATCCGGTAACCTTTTTCTTCGGATCACGGAGTTTGATGTATCCCTGTTCGATCTTCTCAAGATCCTGAGCCGATCTTTGGGCGGAATACCCAGCCCGTTGTCTTTTATATGGATCAGGGTTTGTGTATCTGTATACTCGCTACTGATCTTAATCGTAACAGACTCACGGGAATAGTTGATGGTATTCCCGATCAGATTGCGGATGGCCTGACGCAGGTATTCTTCATCGGCATAGGGTGCCTGCAACTGGATGATAAATTCCACCTGCCTGGTAGCTTGGGCCCGGGCCTTTTCCGTCAGAGATACATTCCCATTCGGTATGCGGAGACACACGGCGTGCGTCTCTACAGGGTGGCAGAATCGTATATCATATACAATGAAGGATAAACTTCTACTTCGTATGAGAATATCCCATGTGAATTCCCTCCTCTGTTCCAACTCGTTCCGAATACCCTGTCTTTCCATCCGACACCTATCTACTCTTCCTTACCACCTATCCACTGTTACTTCTCTTCATAAACGATCAGGCCGTCAAGCACCTTTTCCGTATACCAGGGATCTTCTATCTCTCTCAGCTTCTGCCCCATCTGCCGGCAGAGTTCTTTCACGATCTCCGGATGTTCGGACAGCGACAGATTGACCTGTTGATAAGGATCATGCAGATCGTCGAACAACAGACTCTTTATCAGGCTGCGGTCTCGCCGGTCTATGCACAGAGTCAGTGTATATCGATGGGTTTTCCATCCGCGGGCCAGGGGAATATAATCTCTCACCAACCCTTGCGGATCTTTGTCTCCATCTACATTCTGTACATAAAGCACACCGGAGGGAGGTTCCACCTCCCCGTTTTCATCGAAGAAAAACAGGGAGAGATCTCTGCCTTGTACGGTCGGAGGAATGAGTTCGCCCAGGCCAGCCAACCCCAACAGCGTCGGCATGATATCGGGTGAAGAGAGCAACAGATGTTCTACGCGCGGAGACAGTTTTCCGGGATATCTTACCAGGAAGGGTACATTCATAGACTCCGTGTAAGGAGAATTACTGGGCTCTACCATGCCCTGACTGCACATCGTCTCCCCATGATCGGCAGAGAAGATTACCAGGGTATTTTCCGATAGCCCCAACTCCTCCAATGCTTCCAGCATATGTCCGAATGCCCGGTCTACCCCGGTGACCGACGCGAAATAGTAACCGACGCGCGATGCTTTCCCTAAGGTAGTATCGGCATTGGGTCTCACCAATAGCTCTGCGGGATCGTATTCCTGATAGTGTATATAGTCCTCCTCCATACAGTCTTTCAAGGAATTGTAAGGAGTATGGGGTGGATTCATTGCCCACATGATGAAGCATGGTTTTTGAGGATCGCGGTTCTTGTGCCTGTTTTTCAGAAAAGACACCACCTGCTCCGCTTCGTGCAGCGGAGACCACTCGCGGGGTTCGTGTTTTTTCCCGAGTGTGTCCCAGTAATGAGGCTTTTTATGATCGTCAGAAAATCCGTAGGAGTACCAGTGGCGGAACCCGTGTCTTCTGTCCGTAGGGGTGTAGGCATCCCGGACAGGTTGTTGATTTTCTACGTATTTCTTTGGATGTTGCGGATCATTGGGTGTAGGAAAGTCCAGATGGTATTTACCGAAATAGGCACATTCATAACCTGCCCGGGCAAAGACATCACTGACGGTTTCGACATCTGGCAGAAGGCTACTCACAGGACGCGTCGAGTTGCAGTTGAGAGGAACACCGCTCCGGTGAGGATACATTCCGGTCATCAACATGCCCCGGTGGGGACTGCTGAGCGGACAATTGCTCTGGGCCGAGGTCAGCACCACCGACTCCCGGGCAAATCTGTCGAGATGGAGAGTATGTACGGGATCTCCCTGAAAGGTGACGTGTTCCCGAAAATCTTCCTGGCTCCAGAATCCCATGGCATGGTTGCGAAACTGGCTGGGAAACACATAGATCACGTAAGGCAGATCCGGGGGAGAGTTCCCTGTACGGCTATCACAGCCATACAGGGACCACAGACCTACAACGCACAGTAGAAGTAAGGGGGAAAAGCGTTGTAAGCGCAACAGAAACCATATCATAACTGTTCTTTTTCCAGATCTCTTTTGCGGATCAGGGCCTCCAGGAAGTAGTAGTCCGCATAGTTAAGAGGTACATCTATTTCTACACCGTGAGGAATGCTTCCTACGGAATGCTTGAGTATAAAATTGCCGTTTTCACCGATATCTGCCCGATAGGCAGGGGATGCCAGGCTCTGCATGATCCGGTCTGCTGTGGCTTTGTAGCCATTCTCCGGCAGATAGGTATGAAGTTCGTAAAGAGCAGCAGCCGTGCATGCAGCAGCAGAAGCATCCCTGGGGGTATCGGGTATGTCGGGTGCATGGTAGTCCCAGTACGGGATCAGGTCTTCGGGCAACTGGGGATGACTGAATATAAAGTCATGTATCTTCCGAGCCTGCTCCAGGTATCCGGGATCTTTTGTATAGCGGTAACAGGTGACATAGCCATACAATCCCCAGGCTTGTCCACGTGCCCAGGCCGACTCATGTGCGTATCCCTGTGCGGTATGCTTGTGACGTACTTCTTCTGTCTCCGGATCGTAGTCTATCACGTGGAAACTACTGTTGTCCGCGCGGAACTGATGTTCCAGCGTGGTATTGGCATGTTCCACAGCTACCTGGAAAAAACAGGGATCTCCGGACATGAGAAAGGCTTCAAAGAGTAGTTCCAGGTTCATCATATTGTCTATGATCACCGGACATTTCCAGCCCCTTTCGGCCTGCCAGCCTTTGTCTACATCCCACGACTGGATCACTCCGGCAGCCGGACGGAAACGACTACACAGGGAGCGGGCCGCCTGCACCACAACGTCTTTATATTCTTGTTTGCCTGCGCGGTAATAACCATTGAGATAACTGCATCCGATCATAAATCCGACATCGTGATGCCAGGTCAGATACTTCACGGAGTCCAATGCCTCGGTATATTTTTCGGCCAGCGTTTTCCACTTATCATCTCCGGTAAGTTCATACGTCAGCCACATACTTCCGGGAAAGAAGCCACTGGTCCAATCCTCTATCGGTACATAGACAATGCTACCGTCTTCGTAGATAGTACGGGGGTTCAATACCCTACCCGAAGCTTCTATAATCTCTGTCTGACGGGTATGGTGAGCCACTGCCTGCCGGATATTGTCCCGGATAAAATCATCTCCATCCCGGTTGCCTGCACATCCTGCTGCCAGCAGCAGAAGGACGAATGTGCCTGAGAAAGTCTTTATCATATCGGATTTAATTGATAGCAGAGCCTGTCCCGAAAATCTGTCTCCCTATTCATCTTTCACCTGTAGTTGCCCGGAAATCCTTGCTGTTTCTCTATGTAAATCTAAACCAAAAACGATTCGCATCGTTGTACAAAACATACCAACTAACCAGAAGAGAATAGTGAATAAAGAATCAGGAAATCAAAGACAGGCTCCGGTGTTTCTAACTGTTCCGATACAAAAATAAGGGATCGAAAAGGAAGAGAGTGTCTCAAATCATCCGAATAAATAACAATTTTGGTACATTTGTACGATAATTACACATGATGCCGTATGAATGCACACGATTTTTTCAAACAAGACCGATTTGCCCTGTCGACAGGGATCGAACTGATCGAGATCCGGAAAGGATACAGCAGAGCCCGCATGGAGGTAAAGGCGGAACATCTGAATGCCGGACAGCGTGCTCAGGGAGGGGCTATCTTTACCCTGGCCGATCTGGCCCTGGCCGCGGCTGCCAATTCACACGGAACATTGGCTTTCTCGCTTTCATCGACCATTACCTTTTTCCGGCCGGCAGAGGAGGGGGATGTATTGTATGCCGAAGCGCAGGAAAAATACATCGGGCGCAGTACGGCCTACTACCAGGTAGTCATCAGCAACCAGAAAGGGGAGCAGATCGCGGCGTTCGAGTCGAGCGTGTTCCGCAAAGGAGAGGCACTTCCTTTTACTTTTTAACGCCGACTTTTATTTTTTAACGATAGAATTGAAGGGATACCTGTTGCCGCTGGCCGTGTTCAGAAAGGCCTTGGCAGATCCGAAATTCAGGAACAGATCCAGGCGCACAGGCAGGTGGTTGTCGTCGTCGGTAATAAAAAGGGTGATCACCTCTTTCTCCTTTTTCTTCTTGTATTCTACCAGTGAGAACACCAGGCAACGGTAGGTCACTTTTTTGTCTTCCACCGTGATGTTTTGTTTTCCCCGGTAGATCAGGGTCTGGTCTTCTACCTTCTTGCCCACGGTCATAGGGAATACAATCCGGTCGCCTTCTCTGAAATCGGCCGCATTGAACGAGCGGGCATGCGCCAGTATACTGAGCATATCGTGGATACAACGGCTATCACTCTCTTCATTGACGTTAACTGTCCCGTCGGTACTTATCCGTTTCTGTTTGATGTGACTCACCCCGTTCTCATAAGAATACCAGGCTTCATCCACATTGTAGCGCTTGCCCTCCTCGGCACCCTTTCGGTAGTAGAGCGGCTCCAGTCTTTGACTGATGGTGCTGCTGATGGTATCACGCATCTTGAAGAAGAAGTCGGCCCGCTTGCTGCCATTGGCCAGCAGATCAATCTTATAGGCGGGCCTGGAATTGTAGGTAGTGGCCGTAGTCTTCAGGCTGGCCGTACCTGCCTTTACCCAGACGAGTTTCCAGTTGAAGTGCAGATCGTATTCCAGGGTTTCCCCCGCGTTAAAAGCCTTATTCGCGGCCGCGCACTGTGCCTGCAGGATGGCAGGAGAAGCCGACAAGGCCAACACCCATCCGATACAGAACATCCATATCTGCCAGCTTTTCTTAGCGCCGGCTGCTACTGTTCTTGCTGCTGTTCCTGTTCTGGTCGGCAGTATTCTTTTTGTTGTCTTCATCAGGTTTTTGTTTTTTCATATCGTAGGGCTTCTGTTCGGGAAGCGGAACAGAAAGTACATTCCAGTCCTGTTCTATCTCCCACAAAGCTTTTAAATCCAATATCTGCGGATAGTAAAATACCTCTTCGGGTTGCCTGTTCTCTTCATAGTTCCCGGTGTCCCAGATCCCGTTCCCGTTTGTATCACTGATCAGGCGGGCACCGTACTGTCCCGGTTTGAGGTAATAGAAATCCGCGCTTCCTTCTCTCACTTTCATCCGCCTGACTACCCGGTCCTGCACATCCAGCAGTTCTACAAACGCCGGCGTATCTATCCCGGACACATTGAAGAAGATAGCTCCGTATTCATCCGTAGAGCGTATCTTTATGTTGTTCTGTATCCGGTCGGTAAACAGCCCGTAGATCCCATGGAAAGCCGTTGAATCGGCTTCGAACTGATACTCTTTTTCCGGTTCCCAGTCATAATACAGGTTGTACCTGCGTAACTCCAGCGAGTCTGCTTCAAACTCGAACGGTACATCTACCCAGATCGTGTCTACTTTCTCGCGCAGATGGAGTGCCTCCCGGTCGTAGCGGGCTATCGGTTCGGGAAACGTAAAATGAAGATAGTCGTACAGATCCAGTGTTCCCGGCGCGTAAGTAGTTACCTGCAGGAACACGGTTTGCGGCACGGTATCTTCGACCTCTCCCCTACGGCCTCTGCGATTCCGGGAAGAGGTTTCGGCTTCTCCTCCTCCCCGCACACGACGTACATAGAGCTCCAGGGTATCGGTCCGGGGAACCAGTGTAAGTAACGTATCCGTATACAAATAGTTCATCTCCAGTGTTAACGTATCTTTCTGATAGAGCAGAGAGTCTTTGATCCAATAGGTGATGGTATCGTTCCTCGGATTCTTCTCAATAATGAAAGCATCCTTTTCATCGAAATTGAGCCCGGTGAGCGTAGGAAGTGTATCGGCGGGAGAGTTGAAATAGAGGGTAAACTTCTCCGGGGTCAGACGCTCGCTCTTGACAAAATACTGATTGAAAATATCTTCGTTGAAAGCCCTCAGCAGGATGTCATCAGGCAGGTAATGGGTATAGGATCTGTCGTAAATGGTATCTATGGTGAGCGAGTCTTTCCATACCGTATCCTGGCGGATGCGCTCTTCGAAACGGGGCACAACGATGGAATCGTAGAAGGCAATGGCTTCGCTTTTCTGGGAGAACGTATAGTCCATATCGGTATCCTGCAAAGCAAAGATCCGGTAAGAACCCGGCGCAATACCCCGGATGGAAAATTTTCCGCGGCTGTCGGTTCGTCCCACACGGTCGAACGGCAGGCTCACAAAAGCCGAATCCGCGAGATCGGCATGCAACCCCACCAATATCCCTTTGATGGGTTCGAGGTTGGAGGCCTGAAGCACAATGCCGGATACTACCATCGTATCTATGGCTTCTCCGGTAGAGAATACAAAAGCGAAATCGCCCAAAGGGTTGCCTTCGTTGTTGTCTACAATCGCATCTCCGAAATCAATGGTATAGGTGGTATTGTCTTTCAATGTATCGAACAGTTCCACGATCACTCTTTTTCCGCTGGTCTTCACATCGGGATATTTGATCTGCGGCGGAGAGATCACCACTTTCTCATTCACCTTTTCCAGTTTTATGTATTCGTCGAACTCCAGCACAATACGCTTACGGGTATTGTTGAGCGCACCTTGCGGAGGATTGCTCCCCAGAAAGACCGGGGGATCTACATCAATAGGACCGCCATCGGGCCTGCCGATGCTGGCACAAGAATAAAGCATTCCTATAAGGAACAAAGTACCGCCCATCCGACGCATCAAACGCTTTGTTCTGTATTCTTTCCACTTTAACATGGTGCAAAAATAAGGGTTCTCTTTAAAATCCTTTCATTCTTTACACTAATTTATAAAAATATATCTTACAAAGAGTTCCCGAAACACGGAGAGATTTACGATTACTCCCTTCGGTCATGACCATTATTTGATTTTTAATACGAAGGAACGTTGGACGGATTTACGATGTACGATTTGAAATACAAATACCCCGGATGAAATCATCCACTTGTAGAAACGCACGACGTGCAGCAGTGTCCGGAAAAATAATTTAAGATCTACGGAACTATCCAACTGTCACTCATCCACTCTGAAAGCCCGAAGGGCTTTCATGTGCATAACTCTCTCTGAAAGCCTGAAGTGACTTTACGGTACACAACTCTCTCTGAAAGCCCGGAGGGCTTTAATGTGCATAACCCCCAGTGAAGCGCAGTAAGGGCCTTGCCCGTAACGAAGCGAGGTCACTGAAAAAGTCCCTGTTTTTTCCTTGCTGCTTGTTTTTTGATGGAATCCTTTTCTCTGTCTTTTCTTTT
>JAJBTC010000179.1 GCA_020861095.1 Bacteroides sp. | reverse complement strand
TTATATGATAGTAGAATAAGATTATGATAACAACAATCAAAATAAAACAGAAACAATAAGATATTATTATATTTTTGTCTTTAGAAACTGAGGTAATCATTCATAAATTACAGATTCAGGTTCCCATTTTCCCATCTCTTATCGAACAGGCAAATAAATAAAGTAAACCAATCCGTGCTCCTTGATCAGTACGACACGAATATAGCAAGTATGGTTAACCTTTTTCCCCGATTTATCCCTACTTTTGTATGTTCACGCATCATTAGAAGTAGGAATAAACGGAAAACTCTGAATTCACCCATGACACACGTACCCACCCCAATATGCCAGAGCTGCGGCATGCCCCTGACCGCACTTAAATACTTTGGAACCAACGCCGATAAATCTACCACGTCAGACTATTGCTGTTACTGCTACCAGGAAGGGAAATACACCGAAGAACTCACTTTAGACGAGATGATCACCTCTTCATTGGAATACCCGGACAGCTATCATTCGGACGATGGCCGCAGGCTGAGTACCCCGGAAGCAGAACTGCGGATGCGTCTGCAACTCGTCACCCTGAAACGCTGGCAGGTAAAAGACAGTACACAGGACGAATACCTGACAGCAGTGAACCGGGTACTGATCTATATGCGGCAACACATGGCCCAACCCATAGATCTGGCTTGCTTAGCCGAAGTAGCCTGTATCTCCCGCTTTCATTTTCATCGGATCTTCAAAGCAGTGATGAACGAAAGCCCCGGAGAGTACCTCAAACGCATACGGCTGGAAACTGCCGCTTTCAAACTACGTACAACCTCCCACAGTCTCGCGCAGATTGCCGATGAGATTGGTTATCAGAGCCACTACTCCCTCTCCCGGGCATTCCGGAATCATTTCGGACAAAGCCCCTCCGTATACCGCAAAGAGCCTTCCGATCTCTCTGTACCCATACAACGTACCGAATGTGCCGTCTTCCTGGAACCCGAGATACGTATCGTGGATCGCAAAGAGGTGCTCTGCATACGCCTGGTAAAGCCTCATCAGGAAATCCATGCCTATATGGAAGGATGGGAAAGACTCTTTTGCCTCACAGGCAAGAACGGTATGCCCGACCATCAGAACCAGTATTACAGTTTTTCTCACAGTGCCCCCACCATCACCCGGCCGGAAAAGCAACACATCTATGTAGCGACTAACCGGATCACAAAGACCAGAGTAAAAACTCCCCTCGGCATACAACAACTGGAAGGAGGCAGATACTCAGTCTTCACGTATCAGGGACCCCATCATCAGCTGACCGATGTATATTGCTTCATTTACCGATACTGGCTCCCCCGAAGCGAATATTATGTCCGCGACTGTACCATGTTCGAACATTACCTCAACAGCCCCCGGCAGGTAGAAGAAGAGCAACTGATCACAGAGGTGTATATACCTGTAGCACATCGCTGAGAAAAACACGCTAACAGGCAAAGGTGTTTTCCGATAAACAGAACCACTTAAAAACAAAAACCCATGAATATCCAGCCCCCAACCTCGACCTCTCTTCCCCGTGTGATTTCCGTCAGGGAATTTCCGGCATACACGGAACCGATCATCCGGTATATTCAGAGCAAATGGAGTTCTGTACCCGCGTTGATCTATCGCGACTGCATCGAAAACAGCCTGAATACCGCTTCGCCGCTACCGCAGTGGTATGTACTGGAAAAAGACAATCAACTGATCGGTTGCGCGGGTCTTGTCTCCAACGACTTCATCAGCCGGATGGATCTGATGCCCTGGCTATGCGCGCTCTACGTAGAAGAAGAACACCGATGCAACGGATACGCTTCCTTACTGCTCGAAAAGGCACGTACAGATGCTTATCGCGCCGGTTACGAACAACTCTACCTATCTACCGGACACATTGGGTTTTATGAAAAGAAAGGATATACCTATCTCGGCCAGGGATATCACCCCTGGGGAGAAGAATCGCGGATCTACGGCAGATCCGCAGAAATGGATCGGCTCATTCCGCTGATCCTCCACAAGACTCCACCGCTGCCACCACAACGACTGCATAAAACGTTCACGATGCGCAACGAACAACCGGACGAGTTTCCGGAGATCTATGCATTTATCCGCACCGCTTTCGAAACAGCTGCTGTAAAAGATGGAGACGAACAAGACTTTATCAGCCGGCTCCGTGACAGTGAGAACTACCTGCCCCGGCTCGCCTGGGTAGCCCACAAACAGCAAGAGTTGGTCGGACACCTCATGCTGACCCGTACAGATGTGAAATATGCGGATCAGCCGATACTGAGATCCCTGACCGTAGCCGCGCTTTCAGTAAAACTATTTTATCGCAACAAAGGCGTCGGAACAGCCCTGATGGAAGAGGGTCTCCGGCAGGCTTACACCGAAGGATACAGTGCGATATTCCTGTGTGGAGATCCGGCCTATTATTATCGGTTCGGATTCAAACCCATCTCTTCCTATGGGATAACAAACACAGGAACAGTGCCACCACCCTATGTATTGGCCTGCGAACTCATACCCGGCATCCTTACCGGAAAAGAAGAAACAGGAACAGTTTGTTTCTGATCTATCACAAATGAATATTTCTCCATCAGGAGAATTAAAACCAGGCGATCTATTATTGGAAAGAAAAATACATCCATGCTATCATCCACCTGTAGAGACGCACGGCGTGCGTCTCCGCGGTACAAGTCCAACACAAAGAGGATGTTATCCATCAAAATTTATTGCTATAGGAGGCATTTTCTTCCTGATATACCTTCCTATATGATCATCCTGTAAAATTCACATAGAACAGGTATGCGGATCCTTCAATGGATAGAGATCGTACAGAATCCACATTCAAATTTATATTGGACCTGGTTCGCAAAGACGCACGCCGTGCGTCTCTACAGGTGGATGGCAACGTTGGATCATGTGTATATTCAATCGTAAATAGACGGACACTTACTGTGAATGATCAAATAAGGAGCATCACCGAAGAAAGGAGCAGTAAATCTCTTATCTTACTTTCCGGAAACCACCCCTATAAAACATTATTTTTTTACCGAAATCTCATACAAGCAGAACCCTCCCTCCGGCTTACATACAAACAATATGCCTCTCCTTCATCACCACATACTTCCCATCAAAAACAGCATTCATTTCGAAATCCCTTCCGATATGCCTTTCACAGTGTCCGGCCAACTTATTAACAATCTGTTGAAAACTTGATTATAACATTTTTCTGTAAAAAAGTGGGGAATTGTGGAGAAATGTGTATTTTTACGGTCATATCTTATAATAAGGTGGAAATGATACGTTTTTTGGGAAATATCGAAGCCAAGGCCGACATGAAGGGAAGGATATTCATCCCCGTTCAGTTCCGGAAACAGCTCCAGGCTGCTTCCGAAGAGAGGCTTATCATGCGCAAAGATGTATTCCAGGACTGCCTGGTCCTCTATCCCGAAAGTGTATGGAACGAAAAACTGAACGAGCTGCGCAGCCGCCTCAATAAATGGAATGCGACCCACCAGCTTATTTTCCGTCAGTTCGTCAGCGACGTAGAGATCATTTCCCCGGATAGCAACGGACGCATCCTGATCCCGAAACGTTACCTGCAAATCACAGGCATCCGGAGTGAAGTCCGGTTTATCGGTATCGACAACAAGATCGAAATATGGGCTCGGGAAAAGACCGAACAGCCTTTCATGCCTGCCGAAGCATTCGGAGCGGCACTGGAAGAGATCATGAAGGCACCGGGAGAGGAGAAAACGGATGTGTAGGACATGAGCAACAGGAAGATGACAACAAACAAGTAAAAACAGATGTCTACGGAACCAACCTATCACGTACCGGTACTGCTCCGGGAAAGTATAGAAGGAATGAACCTGCAACCCGGAGGAACGTATGTGGACGTCACCTTCGGTGGCGGAGGCCATTCACGTGAGATACTTTCTCTGTTAGGAGAAAAGGGTCGGTTACTGGGGTTCGATCAGGACGAAGATGCGGAACAGAACATCGTAGAGGATCCGCGTTTTATATTTGTACGTAGCAACTTTCGCTACCTCTACAACTTCCTGCGCTACCACGGCATCACACAGATAGACGGTCTGCTGGCAGATCTGGGAGTCTCCTCACACCATTTCGATGACAGGGAGCGCGGATTCTCTTTCCGGTTCGACGGAGATCTGGATATGCGCATGAACCGCAAAGGGCATCTTACCGCCGCCGACGTGGTAAATACCTACGACGAAGAGCACCTGGCCAATCTGTTCTACCTCTACGGAGAATTGAAGAACAGTCGCAGACTGGCATCGGTACTGGTAAAAGCCCGTCAGCAGGAAAAAATCCGTACCATCGGACAGTTCCTGGAGATCGTGAAACCACTCTTCGGAAGGGAACGCGAAAAGAAAGAGCTGGCCCGAGTATTCCAGGCCCTGCGTATGGAGGTAAACCAGGAGATGGAAGCACTGAAAGAGATGCTGATGGCAGCCACAGAAGCTTTGCGACCCGGTGGTCGCCTGGTAGTGATCACCTATCATTCGCTGGAAGACCGTATGGTCAAAAACCTGATGAAGACCGGCAATGTAGAAGGGAAAATGGAGCAGGATTTCTTTGGGAACCGGCAAACCCCGTACAAGCTGATCAACAACAAGGTGATCGTACCCACAGCGGAAGAACAAGAGCGAAACCCCCGTTCGCGCAGTGCGAAACTGCGGATCGCGGAAAAACGATAAGTCGAAAACAAAAGGGAGTGTCTGACCATGGAAGAGGAAAAAGTAACCACACAGCCTCAGGAAGAGAAGAAAAAGAGCCGTACCTCGATCAAGAGCATCCTGGGAGGAGATATCCTGGGAAGTGATTTTCTCGGTCGTCAGGTGAAACTGCTGATCCTGATCATTCTGCTTACGATCGTGTATATTCACAACCGGTACGCCAGCCAGAGACAATTGCTGGAAATAGATCAGTTGAAACAGGAGTTGACAGATATCAAATACGATGCGCTGACACGCAACTCGGAGCTGATGGAGAAAAGTCGTCAATCGCGTATAGAAGAATATATATCCGCGAAAGAAACAGACCTGCAGACCTCCACGCATCCGCCTTACCTGATCCGGAAATAACAAAAAACATCCTGCACCTTCGGAACGGAACTTCAGAAGAGACAGGAATCGAATTATAACAATTAAAAAGACTTGTGGCTGTAAACAAGAAAAACATAATGACCCGCTATTTCTTTGTCATCCTGCTTTTCGGGCTGACCGGGATAGCTGTTGTTGTCAAAGCGGCAGTCATCATGTTTGCCGAAAGAGACTATTGGCACGAAGTGGCCGACCGTTTTGTGAAAGAGAATGTAGCCATACCCCCCACCCGGGGAAATATACTCTCCTCAGACGGCAAGCTCATGGCCAGTTCTTTGCCGGAATATCGTATCTATATGGATTTCTTAGCCGGCGGAGAAAAAAAAGATACCCTGCTGATGAATCATCTCGATGAGATCTGCGAAGGACTGCATCGTATCTTCCCTGATCAGAGTGCCGCTTCCTTCAAAGCACACCTACTGAAAGGGCGCAGGCAAGGTAGTCGCAACTACCTGATCTATCCGAAACGGATCTCCTACATCCAATACAAAGAAGTGAAAAAACTACCGGTATTCGATATGAACCGGTTTGCGGGAGGCTTCCATGAGCTGGCCTACAACCAGCGGAAGAAACCCTTCGGTTCGCTGGCGGCCCGTACCCTCGGAGATGTGTATCCCGATGCTTCGCAAGGAGCAAAGAACGGTATCGAACTGGCATTCGACAGCCTGCTGAAAGGAAAAGACGGGATCACCCGCCGGCAAAAAGTGAAGAACAGATACCTCAACCTGGTAGAGATCCCGCCCGTAGACGGATACGATGTGATCTCTACCATCGACGTGGACATACAGGACATCTGCGAGAAAGCCCTGATCGACAAGTTGCAGGAGATCAACGGCACAGTGGGTGTGGTGGCCTTGATGGAGGTAGCCACCGGCGAAGTGAAAGCCATCGTCAACATGACCAGAGGAAGCGACGGGAAATACTACGAAATACGAAACAACGCCATCAGCGATATGCAGGAACCGGGATCTACCTTCAAAACCGCCTCCATCATGGTGGCACTGGAAGATGGTAAGATTACCCCCAACGATGTAGTAGATACAGGCAACGGAGTGATGCCGATGTACGGTCGTCAGATGCGCGACCACAACTGGCGGCGCGGAGGGTATCAGAAATTAGATGTTACCCAGATCATGATGGTCTCTTCCAACATCGGTGTTTCTTATTTAATAGATAAACACTACAGCAACGATCCGCAGAAATTTGTGGACGGACTGAAGCGGATGAGCCTCGACCAGCCGCTCCATCTTCAGATAGCAGGTGAAGGAAAGCCCAATATCCGGGGGCCGCAGGAACGCTATTTCGCCAAAACCACCCTTCCCTGGATGAGTATCGGATACGAGACACAGATTCCTCCGCTGAATACGCTTACCTTCTATAATGCCATTGCCAACAACGGCATCATGGTGAAGCCCAAATTCGTCAAAGGAATTGCACGCGACGGAGAGATGGTAGAAGAGTATCCCACGGAGATCATCAATCCCGCGATCTGCTCGCAGCGAACCCTCGGACAGATCCGGGAGATCCTGGAAAAAGTGGTAAGCGAAGGACTGGCCAAACCCGCAGGGTCGAAACAATTCCATGTTTCGGGAAAGACAGGAACCGCGCAGATCTCCCAGGGAGCCGCCGGATACAAGAGCGGAACCGTCAATTACTTAGTCAGCTTCTGTGGATACTTCCCTTCCGAAGCACCGAAATACAGCTGCATCGTAGCCATTCAGAAACCGGGCCTGCCCGCATCCGGAGGACTGATGGCAGGAAGTGTTTTCGGCCGGATCGCCGAGAGGGTATATGCCAGAGACCTGCGCTTAGACATCCGCAACGCGATAGACAGTACCTCCGTTGTGATCCCGGATGTGAAGCCCGGACAGTTGGTGGAGGCCAGACAGGTACTGGAAGCATTAAAGGTACCGACTCAGATCCCCTTCCGCACCAGAAAAGGAGAAGAAGTCTGGGGAGTAGCTTATCACAGTACCGAGAATGTCAGACTGGAAGACCAGCAGATCGCGAATGACCAGGTGCCCGACGTCATAGGAATGGGAGCCAAAGACGCGGTCTATCTGCTGGAAAGCAAAGGGCTGAAAGTTTCCCTCTCCGGAGTGGGGAAAGTGAGAAAACAATCCCTTGCACAGGGAACAGCTATCCGCAAAGGGCAGACCATCTCCATCCAGTTGCAGTAGACCGGGAATATCCCGTACACCTATAAACCAGAAAGGTATGAAAGTAGAAGAATTGATCCAGGGAATACAGACAGAAGAGCTGATCGGCTCTTCGGAGAGAGAAGTAACGGATATACATACCGATTCGCGCCGGATCGGTCCGGGCCATCTGTTTATCGCAGTCAAAGGTACCCAGACCGACGGACATAATTATATAGCTTCCGCTATTGAACAGGGAGCCACTGCCATTGTGTGTCAGGAGCTTCCGGCAGAACGGAGTGAAGAGGTGACTTACATCCGTGTTACCGACAGCGAAGAAGCCGTAGGAAAAATGGCCACGCGCTTTTTCGGAGATCCTACCTCTAAGATCGAACTGGTAGGGGTGACCGGGACCAACGGGAAAACCACCGTTGCCACCCTGCTCTACGATGTGTTTCGTTACTTTGGCTACAAGACCGGGTTGCTCTCTACCGTATGCAATTACATAGACGGAAAAGCACTTCCTACTGAACATACGACTCCCGATCCGGTCACCCTCAACCGCCTGCTCGGACAGATGGCCGATGAAGGATGTAAGTATGTATTCATGGAAGTAAGCTCACACGCCGTGGAGCAGAGACGCATCAGCGGGCTCCGGTTTGCGGGAGGTATCTTTACCAACCTGACCCGGGATCACTTAGACTATCACAAAACGGTAGAGAACTACCTGAAAGCCAAAAAGAAATTTTTCGACGATCTGCCGAAAAATGCTTTCAGTCTGACCAATGCCGACGATAAGAACGGCCTGGTGATGACACAAAACACCCGATCGAAGGTACATACCTATTCGCTCCGTAGCTTAGCCGACTTCAAAGGCCGTATCCTGGAAGCCCACTTCGAAGGAATGCTGCTGGAATTCAACCGCAAAGAAGTAGCCGTACAATTCATTGGAAAGTTCAACGCATACAACCTCTTAGCCGTTTTCGGAGCCGCTGTCTTATTAGGAAAGGAAGAGGAGGAGGTATTGCTGGCACTCAGCACCCTGCACCCGGTAGCAGGTAGGTTCGACGCATTGCGCTCTCCCACCGGATACACAGCCATTGTAGACTATGCCCATACACCCGACGCGTTGGTCAATGTGCTCAACGCCATCCACGGTGTATTGGAAGAAAAAGGAAAAGTGATCACTGTAGTGGGTGCCGGTGGTAACCGCGACAAAGGCAAACGCCCCATCATGGCTAAAGAAGCAGCCAGGGCCAGTGACCGGGTCATCATTACTTCCGATAATCCACGGTTCGAAGAGCCACAGGATATCATCAACGATATGCTGGCCGGACTGGACGATACGGACATGACCAAAACCCTGAGTATGGCCGACCGCAAAGAGGCCATCCGTACCGCATGTATGCTGGCACAACCCGGAGATGTGATACTTGTGGCAGGAAAAGGGCACGAGAATTATCAGGAGATCCAGGGAGTCAAACACCACTTCGACGACAAAGAGGTGATCAGAGAGATTTTTACGACCCTCGCTCCGAACAAATAACCCCCTACATAGATTAAGGTATATAGATCATAGTTATATAATGAAAATATATAAATAAGGTATACGAACCAAGATATATAAAAAGGTATGGTTATCAAAATCGTAAATCGTAAATCGTAAAATCGTAAATCACATCATGTTATATTACCTCTTCCAATGGCTGCATGAATACAACGTCCCGGGTGCCGGAGTATTTTCCTACACCTCTTTCCGGGCATTGATGGCTATCATTCTCGCGCTTCTGATCTCCAGCATCTTCGGAGAAAAGTTTATCGCCTTGCTCAAACGCAAGCAGCTCACAGAGATGCAACGGGATGCTGCGATCGATCCGTTCGGAGTAAACAAGATAGGAGTACCCAGCATGGGTGGGGTCATTATTATCGTAGCCATTCTGGTGCCCTGTCTGTTGCTGGGCAGATTAGACAATATCTATATGGTATTGATGCTCGTCACTACCGTCTGGCTGGGCATGCTCGGCTTTTCAGACGATTACATCAAAACATTCAAAAGGCACAAAGACGGGTTGAGAGGCAGATACAAGATACTGGGGCAGACCGTCCTGGGACTTTTCGTTGGCCTTGTCCTCTACATGAGCCCGCAGGTAGTCATCCGGGAGAACATTGAAATACAAACCGCAGGGGATGAAATAGAAGTGATCCATAGAAATCAGAACCTCAAATCCACCAAGACCACAATCCCTTTCCTGAAGAACAACAACCTCGACTATGCCGATTTTGTAGGGTTTCTGGGAGATAAAGCACAGATAGCCGGATGGATCGTCTTTGTGATCGTAACCATCTTCGTAGTAACAGCCGTGTCCAACGGTGCCAACCTCAACGACGGTATGGATGGGATGACGGCAGGAAACTCCGCCATCATCGGGGTCACACTCGGTATACTGGCCTATGTATCCAGTCACATCGAGTTTGCCAGTTACCTGAACATCATGTATATACCCGGAACAGAAGAACTGGTGATCTTTATATGTGCTTTTATAGGAGCCATGATCGGTTTTCTCTGGTACAACGCCTATCCGGCCCAGGTATTCATGGGCGATACAGGCAGCCTGACCATCGGAGGGATCATCGCCGTATATGCCATTATCATTCGCAAAGAACTGTTGATCCCTATCCTCTGTGGAGTATTCTTTATCGAAAGTCTGTCCGCTATCTTACAGACCCAGTATTTCAAAATAGGAAAAAGGAAAGGAGTGAAGCAGCGGATATTCAAACGTGCCCCCTTCCACGACCATTTCCGCACAACAGCATCTCAACTCGACACGACATGCCGCTACCTCATCAGTAAACCCGACAGTGTATTCCACGAAGCCAAGATCACCGTCCGCTTCTGGATTGTCTCTATCGTATTGGCGGCAATTACTATAATTACATTAAAGATCAGATAACATGGCAGAAAGGATCGTTGTTTTAGGAGCCGGTGAAAGCGGTGCAGGCGCCGCCGTACTTGCCAAAGTAAAAGGATTCGATACCTTCGTGTCGGACATGTCCGACATTAAAGATACATACAAGCAACAACTCGATCAATACGGGATCGCGTGGGAAGAGGGAAAACATACGGAAGAACTCATTCTGAACGCCACCGAAGTGATCAAAAGCCCCGGTATTCCCAACGACGCACCAATCATCCGCAAACTGGAAGAACAGGGTATACCCATCATCTCAGAGATCGAGTTTGCCGGTCGGTATACCCATGCGAAGATGGTCTGCATCACCGGGTCCAATGGGAAGACCACTACCACTTCCCTGATCTATCATATCTTCAAAAGTGCCGGGCTGAATGTAGGCCTGGCAGGAAACATCGGTAAAAGCCTGGCCTTGCAGGTAGCCGAAGAGGATTACGACTATTACGTGATCGAGTTGAGTTCGTTCCAGTTAGACAATATGTATAATTTCCGCGCCAACATCGCGGTGTTGATGAACATCACTCCGGATCATCTGGACCGGTACGATCATTGCATGCAGAATTACATAGACGCTAAGTTCCGCATCACCCGCAACCAGACCGATGAAGATGCGTTTATCTTCTGGAGCGACGATCCCATCATTACCGAACAGCTCGATCGCCACGGCATACACGCGCATCTCTATCCTTTCTCCGCGATGAAGAAAGAGGGAGTGATCGCCTATGTAGAAGACGAAGAAGTAGTGATCACCAAGCCTACCGACTTTAATATGGAGCAGGAAAAGCTGGCTCTTACCGGCACACACAACCTCTACAACTCATTAGCGGCAGGGATCTCCGCCAATCTGGCCGGGATCCGGAAAGAGTCGATCCGCAAAGCATTGTCCGACTTCAAAGGAGTAGAGCATCGCTTAGAGAAGGTAGCCCGGGTACGGGGAATCGACTTTATCAACGACTCCAAAGCCACCAATGTAAACTCCTGCTGGTATGCGTTGCAAAGTATGCCTACCCGGACGGTACTTATCCTGGGCGGGAAAGACAAAGGAAACGACTATACGGAGATAGCCGATCTGGTACGCGAGAAATGCTCCGGATTGGTCTACCTCGGCGCGGATAACAGCAAGTTGCACGCTTTCTTCGATCCGATGGGACTGCCCGTTGCGGATGTAAAAAGCATGAAAGCGGCTGTGGAAGCAGCCTACGGCATGGCTCAGAAAGGAGAGACGGTACTGCTCAGTCCCTGCTGTGCCTCTTTCGACCTTTTCGAAAGTTACGAAGACCGTGGCAGACAATTCAAGAAATACGTAAAGGAGCTATAGGATGGATCTATTGAAGAACATATTCAAAGGCGATAAGATCATCTGGATCCTCTTCATGGGGCTCTGCCTAATCTCCATTATCGAAGTGTTCAGCGCGGCCAGTACCCTTACTTACAAGACAGGAGACCACTGGGGACCCATCACCCAACACACGATATTCATGGCCATCGGGGTACTGATCGTGGTGTTGATGCACCACATTCCCTACAAGTGGTTCCAGGTATTCCCGCTGTTCCTGCTCCCTGTCTCAGCGGTTATGCTGATCTTTGTCACGGCCATGGGAGTAATTACCGGCGACCGTATCAACGGGGCCGCCCGCTGGATGTCGTTCATGGGATTTCAGTTCCAACCCTCGGAACTGGCCAAGATGGCTGTTATCATTGTCACTGCCTTTATCCTGTCCAAGAAACAGGACGAAGAAGGTGCACAGCCACAAGCCTTTAAATACATACTTATCATTACGGGTGCGATCTGTGTGCTCATCGCGCCGGAAAACCTCTCCACCGCCATGCTGCTCTTCGCTGTGGTTACACTGATGATGTTCATCGGAAGGGTGGCGATGAAACAGATGGCCAAACTGTTCGGTGCGCTTGTCCTGATCGGAGGACTGACCTTTGCCGTGGTCATGATCATTCCTCAGGATACCGAACTGCCGCTGCTCCACCGTCTGGCCACCTGGAAAAGCCGCATCATCCATTTCGCGGATAAAGAAGAGATACCCGCCGCCAGGTTCGATATAGACAAGAACGGTCAGGTGGCACATGCCCGCATCGCGATCGCCACCAGTCACCTTGCCGGAAAAGGACCGGGCAACTCGGTACAGCGGGATTTCCTCAGCCAGGCCTTCTCCGACTTTATCTTTGCCATCATCATTGAAGAACTCGGACTGATCTTCGGATGTATTCCGATGGTCTTTATATATATATGTATACTGATCCGGGCAGGCAGGATCGCGCAGAAATGCGAACGCACCTTCCCGGCCTTCTTAGTCATGGGCATTGCTCTGATGCTCGTATCACAAGCAATTCTCAATATGATGGTAGCCGTGGGGCTCTTTCCCGTCACCGGGCAACCGTTGCCCCTGGTCAGTAAAGGAGGTACCAGCACGTTCATCAATTGCGCTTACATCGGTATGATACTGAGTGTAAGCCGGTATACCCAGAAGCTGGAAGAAGACCGCAAACAGCAGGAACTTTTGCAGACAGCTCAGGTTCCTATGGCATCCGAAGTTACGGAGACCACAGAAGCAGCCGAGCCCACGGCTCCTATCCTTAACAGTGACGCGGAGTTTATAAGCGAAGACAGATAAATAAGAATATAACCAAACCTAAAAAAGAAAGAAATGGCACTCAGGATTATCATAAGCGGAGGCGGGACGGGAGGACATATTTTCCCGGCGATCTCCATTGCCAATGCTATACGTGAATTGCAACCCGATACAGATATTTTGTTTGTGGGCGCCGAAGGCAGAATGGAAATGCAGCGTGTTCCGGACGCGGGGTACCGCATCATCGGACTACCCGTTGCGGGATTTGACCGGAAAAAACTCTGGAAAAACATCGGAGTGCTGTGGAAACTGATGATCAGTCAGCACAAAGCCCGGAAGATCATCCGTGAGTTCCGACCGCAGGTTGCTGTGGGGGTAGGCGGATATGCCAGCGGCCCTACCCTGAATACCGCGGAATCCATGGGTATACCTACCCTGATCCAGGAACAAAACTCCTATGCCGGGGTGACCAACAAACTCCTGGCCCGCAAAGCCCGGAAGATATGTGTGGCCTACGAAGGGATGGAGCGGTTTTTCCCGGCAGACAAGATCATCCTGACCGGAAATCCCGTGCGCCAGGAATTGCTGGATACCACGGTGACCCGTGAAGAAGCTGTCCGTTCTTTCGGACTCGATCCGGAGAAGAAGGTGATCCTGATCCTCGGGGGTAGCTTGGGAGCACGTACCATCAATCAGACCTTTGCCAGCCGATTGGCGGAGATTGCCGCTTCGGACGATGTACAGTTTATCTGGCAAACCGGAAAGATTTATTACCCGGAGGTGAAAGAGACAGTGAAGCAGTGGGAAGACAAAGAGGGAAAGATCAGCAACCTGTATGTTTCCGACTTCATCCGGGACATGGCCCAGGCCTATACAGCCGCCGATCTGGTGATCTCCCGCGCGGGAGCAGGTTCTATCTCCGAATTTTGCCTGCTACACAAAGCGGTGATCTTAGTTCCCTCTCCCAATGTATCGGAAGACCACCAGACAAAAAATGCCATGGCTCTGGTACGTAAAGAGGCAGCTATCTGCGTGACAGACGCTGAAGCCAGAGACAAATTAATGGACACAGCGCTCACAACCATCCACGACGACCATAAGCTGAAAAGCCTGAGCAGCCACATTGCCACACTGGCACTTCCCGACTCCGCGCGCACCATCGCGCAGGAGGTCATTGCTCTGGCAGTGGAACAGGAGAAAAAGTAAGAAACAACGAAGAATGACACGACCATGCAGATAGACCAGATAAGATCCGTTTACTTTATCGGTGCCGGCGGCATCGGGATGAGCGCGCTCATCCGTTATTTCCTCTCCCTGGGGAAAAAGGTGGGTGGGTATGATCTCACACCGAGCGAACTGACTGGAACACTGAGCGCCGAAGGAGCGGAGATCCATTACGAAGACGATCCGGATCTGATCCCGGCAGCATACAAAGAAAAAGAGAGTACACTGGTGGTATTTACTCCGGCAGTACCTCAGGAGCACCGCGAGTTTACCTGGTTCCGGGAGCAGGGATTCACGATACAGAAACGTTCGCAGGTACTGGGACTCATCACGCGTTCCGGTAAGGGATTGTGTGTGGCGGGCACACATGGCAAAACCACCACCTCTACCATGCTGGCACATCTGCTCTATCAGTCGCATGTAAAATGCAACGCCTTCCTGGGAGGGATCTCCAAGAACTACGCGACCAACCTTTTGCTCGACCCGGGAAATCCGTACGTAGTGATTGAAGCCGATGAGTTCGACAGGTCTTTCCACTGGCTCTCTCCCTATATGTCTGTCATCACCTCGACCGACCCCGACCATCTGGATATTTATGGTACGGAAGAAGCCTATCTGGAAAGTTTCGCTCACTATACCTCGCTCATTCAGCCGGGTGGAGTACTCCTTGCCCGCAAAGGCATTACACTGGAGCCGCGTTTGCAGGAGGGAGTCCGCCTCTATAGCTATTCACGCGACGAAGGAGATTTTCACGCGGAGAATATCCGCATCGGAGGCGGCACGATCCATATCGACTTTGTAGGGCCTGACATCCGTATCAACGACATCGAACTGGGTGTACCCGTCAGCATTAATATTGAAAATGGAGTCGCTGCAATGGCCATAGCCTGGCTCAACGGGGTCACACCCGATGAACTCCGCGCGGGAATGGCCTCTTTCCGGGGAGTAGACCGTCGGTTCGACTTCAAAGTAAAAAACGACCGGGTGGTCTATCTGAGCGACTACGCACATCACCCGTCCGAAATATACCAGAGCATAGCCTCTATCCGTGAGCTGTATGCAGGCAGAAAGATCACCGTTGTCTTCCAGCCACACCTGTACAGCCGTACCCAGGACTTCTATAAAGAATTTGCAGACAGCCTGTCTCTGGCCGATGAAGTGGTACTCACAGACATCTATCCGGCACGGGAATTACCGATACCGGGAATCAGCAGCCAGCTGATCCTGGACCATATCTCCACAGAGATCCCCAAAAGTCTGTGCCGGAAGGAAGAGATGGTTGCACACTTAACAGACAAGAACATCGACATACTGATCACGCTGGGAGCAGGTGACATAGAGAACTACTCCACAGCCATCAGCCGGATGCTGGAAAATCACTGAAGCCATGATCAAACGAATTCTCCTTCTGACCGTCATGCTACTGCTCGCCGCCTATCTGCTGCTGGCGATGACGACGCTCAACGGCAAACCTGCCGATCAGGTGTGCCGCGATCTGGAACTTATTCTGAAAGATACCCTACACGCCGGTTTCATCACCAAGAATGAAGTGGCCGACATCCTGCAGAAAAAAGAGATCTATCCGGTAGGGAGCAAGATGGAGGAGATCCGTACCGGCATTATCGAAGAGGAACTATCGGACCATCCGCTGATAGACCAGGTAGAGTGCTACAAAACCCCCAACGGGAAAATAGCCATTGAGGTCACTCAGCGTATACCTATCCTCCGTATCATGAGCCGCAACGGAGAGAATTACTACATCGACAACAAAGGAGCAGTGATGCCTCCCGACACCAAATGCGTCGCTCACTTAGCCATAGCCACGGGAAGTATAGAAAAGTCCTTTGCAATGAGGGATTTATATAACTTTGGTGTATTTTTGCAGAAGAATAAGTTCTGGAACGCTCAGATCGAACAGATCCATATCCTCTCCGGCGGAGAGGTAGAACTGGTACCGCGGGTGGGCGATCACATCATCTTCCTGGGTAATATGGATCGTTTCGAGAAGAAACTCAGCCGCCTGAAGACGTTTTATGAAAAGGGGCTCAACAAGGTAGGATGGAACAAATATTCACGGATCAGTTTAGAATTTGACAACCAGATCATCTGCACCCACAAAGGAGAAACAAGATAAAGGGATGTACGATTTACGGATGTACAATATACGATTTTCGTTTGACAACAGACAGGACTTTCTGTCTATAGAATAGTTTAACAGGCTCTAAAATCAAAAGGGAAAAAGGAGATTAAAAATATGGGAACAACAGAATTTATCGCCGCTATCGAACTGGGTTCTTCCAAGATATCCGGAATAGCCGGCAAGAAGAACAGCGACGGCAGCATGCAGATACTTGCCTATGCCAGTGAAGATTCCTCTTCTTTCATCCGGAAAGGGGTGATCTACAACTTAGACAAGACAGCACAAAGCCTCACGTCCATCATCAATAAACTGGAAGGAGCACTCTACCAGTCCATCGCCAAAGTATATGTAGGCATTGGCGGACAATCGTTGCGGACAGTGAAAAATGTCGTATCCCGTGATCTCGATACCGAAATAATCATCTCACAGGAACTGGTCGACTCTATCTGTGACGAGAACCTGGAAATACCACTGATAGATATGGATATCTTAGATGTAGCTCCACAGGAATACAAGATCGGCAACAACCTGCAGGTAGACCCGGTGGGAGTAGCGGCCAATCACATCGAAGGGCGGTACCTCAATATCGTAGCACGGGCTTCACTCAAGAAAAACCTGGAACGTTGTTTCGAACAGGCAAAGATAGAGATCGCGGATATATGTATCTCTCCGCTGGTTACTGCCAACGCGGTACTCACCGAAAGCGAAAAACGTTCGGGCTGCGCGCTTATTGATTTCGGTGCCGACACCACTACCGTATCGGTCTACAAGAATAACTTGCTCCGCTTCCTGAGTGTGATCCCTCTGGGAGGCAACAGCATCACCAACGATATCACCTCCCTGCAAATGGAAGAGGAAGAGGCCGAGAAGCTGAAAAAAGAATATGGCGACGTCGAGTACGACGAAGAAGGAGAGGAACCGGCCACCTGCACCATAGACGATACGGGACGCAGTGTGGAACTCCGTATACTCAATAATATCATCGAAGCCCGTGCCGAGGAGATCATTGCCAATGTATGGAACCAGCTCCAGATCTCGGACTACGATGATAAACTGCTCTCCGGCATTATCCTCACCGGTGGAGCCTCCAACCTGAAGCACCTCGACGATGCTCTGCGCAAGCGCAGCAAAATCGATAAGATACGTATCGCGCGTTCCATCCGTCAGACAGTACACGATTTCGAGAAAGAGATCAAAAAAGACGGAACCCAGAATACTCTCTTCGGGATCCTTTTTGCCGGAAGCGAAAATTGTTGTCAGCTCGAGCCGGTAACCACCGTTGCCAGCGATCCGGCAACCGATCTGTTTGCACAGGATACAGACCTCCAGCAGCAGGAAGAAGAAGCGAAGCGAAAGAAAGAAGAGGAGGAAAAACGGCGTAAGGATGAACTTCGCCAACGCAAACTCGAAGAGAAAAAACGCAAAGAAGAAGAGAAGAAGAACAAACCCAACTGGTTCAAATCGACCTTCGACAAACTCTCCAACGAGATCTTCTCCGACGAGGATATGAAATAACTTTCCGGCAGCATCCGGAGCAACAACAAATGATAACTTCTTAACAGAAAGATACAGCTATGGCAGACGAGATAGTACAATTCGATTTTCCGACCGATACCCCGAAGATCATCAAAGTGATCGGTGTGGGCGGTGGTGGCGGTAATGCCGTGAACCACATGTACCGCGAAGGTATCCATGATGTGACATTTGTCCTCTGCAATACAGACAACCAGGCGTTGCTGGAGTCGCCCGTACCGGTGAAACTCCAGCTGGGACGCTCCATCACCCAGGGACTGGGCGCCGGAAACCGTCCGGAACGAGCCCGCGAAGCGGCCGAAGAGAGTATAGATGACATTCATGCGCTTCTCAACGACGGCACCAAGATGGTATTTATCACTGCCGGTATGGGTGGTGGTACCGGTACGGGAGCCGCGCCGGTGATCGCGCGGATTGCCAAAGAGATGGACATCCTGACCGTAGGGATAGTGACCATTCCCTTTATCTTCGAAGGAGAGAAAAAGATCATACAGGCCCTGGATGGGGTAGAGCGCATTGCGCAACACGTAGATGCCCTGCTGGTCATCAACAACGAACGCCTGCGCGAGATTTACTCCGACCTCACCTTTATGAATGCCTTCGGGAAAGCCGATGATACCCTTTCGATCGCTGCCAAGAGTATCGCCGAGATCATCACCATGCGCGGTACCGTGAACCTCGACTTTGCCGATGTAAAGACCATCCTGAAAGACGGAGGTGTGGCCATCATGAGTACAGGGTTCGGAGAAGGAGAGAATCGCGTTACCAAAGCCATAGACGACGCGTTGCACTCGCCGTTGCTCAACAACAACGACATCTTCAATGCCAAGAAGGTGATGCTCAACGTATCTTTCTGTCACAACTCCGAACTGATGATGGAAGAGATGAACGAGATACACGAGTTCATGAGTAAATTCCGCGACGGTGTGGAAGTCATCTGGGGGGTAGCGATGGACAACGCTCTGGAAAAGAAAGTAAAAATCACTGTACTTGCTACCGGATTCGGCATGGAAGATGTTCCGGGTATGGATTCCGTACTGGAAAAACGTACACAGGAAGAGGAAGAACGGCAGATCCAGATCGAAGAAGAAAAAGAAAAGAACAAAGAGCGTATCCGCAAAGCATACGGTGAAAGTGCCAGCACCATCGGTAGCAAGAACATCCGCAAGCGTCGCCACATCTACCTGTTCAGTATGGAAGATCTGGACAACGACGATATCATCGCCATGGTAGACAATTCACCCACTTACCTGCGCGATAAGGTGACTCTGGGTAAGATCAAAGCCAAAGCCGCATTAGACGAAGAACTGGCAGCCGAAGACGGACTGGACGCATCGGGAGTGATCACATTCTGACAAAGGAATATTCAACATAACAAAGAAAAGAGATATGGATTTATTTGACAAGGTCAGCGAAGACATTAAAAACGCTATGAAGGCCAAAGACAAAGTGGCACTGGAAACCCTCAGAAACATAAAGAAATACTTTATCGAAGCAAAAACCGCGCCGGGAGCCAACGACACACTGGCCGATGCCGATGCCCAAAAGATCATTCAGAAACTCACGAAGCAGGGTAAGGACGCGGCAGAGGTATATAGACAGCAGGGACGTACCGATCTGGCAGAGGCCGAACTGGCCCAGGTGAAGATCATGGAGACCTACCTGCCCAGACAAATGACTCCGGAAGAGCTGGAAGCCGCGCTGAAAGAGATCATCGCTGAGACCGGTGCTACAGATGGCAAAGATATGGGAAAAGTAATGGGTGTAGCTTCCAAAAAACTGGCCGGACTGGCCGAAGGACGTGCCATTTCAGCCAAAGTAAAAGAACTTTTAAGCTAATATATCTAATCCTTTTTATAATCCACGCCCGTGAGGGTGGTATTACTTTAAATTCAGATCCGGACAAAGAGTTTCCGGAACAACACGATACGACACAAACTACTTACATTTTTTATTTGACCAGAAATATACCGGTTCGTTTCTCTTCGCTTGCAGCAAAAGGAACGGACCGGGTGTATTTCCATTAAAAGGCCTCTCCTGCATCCTTCATTTATCAGACTTAGCTTCCCCAAAAGACCTTTGCTCTTTATTCTTTTATACACCATTCTATCTATTAC
>JAJBTC010000011.1 GCA_020861095.1 Bacteroides sp. | reverse complement strand
ATAAAATACATGTATTAAATTCAAATCACATCCATTCAACTACAAAAATAAAACATAATCTATACATAAAAAATCTTTTTTATTTAACTTTGCTGGGGCATAGAAAAAAAGTAAGAAAATGATCCTCTGTATCCTGTCAGCAGATTCCGATCGGATAAGTAAACGGTTGTTCTGAAACAGACATTACAGGATCTTTTTTGTAGGTTCAATGAGATCTACTACATACTATATACAAATCACTAACTAAAACAAACAATATGATGAAAAAAGTATTTTTAGCAATCCTTCTCATCGGAGGCATATGCTCTACTGCTTCCGCACAGATCAAGATCGGAAATAAGAAGATCGACACAAAAAAAGCTGTACAGGCAGGTGTAGACGCAGCTCAGGCCATCACACTGTCAGATGCCGATATCGCAAAACTCTGCCGTGAATACATGGTATGGATGGATGCCCACAATCCGCTTACCGACGAAAACAGTGAGTACGGACAACGCCTGCAAAAGATGGTCGGACACATTACGGAAATAGAAGGAATGCCTGTGAATTTCGGTGTATACGAAGTAATCGACGTCAATGCCTTTGCCTGTGGTGATGGTAGCATACGCATCTGCGCTGGCCTTATGGATGCAATGGATGATGATGAGGTCATGGCAGTGATCGGACATGAGATCGGACACGTGGTAAATACGGACGTAAAAGATGCCATGAAAAACGCATATATGAGATCGGCACTTACCAACGCAGCCGGGGCAGTAAGCAATACAGCAGCCAAATTGAGCGACTCCGAATTGGGAGCCATGGCAGAAGCATTGGCAGGTGCACAATATTCGCAAAAACAGGAAAACGCTGCCGATGACTATGCTTTCAAATTCTGTCTTCAGAACGATATCGATCCTTACGCGATGTCAAAGGCACTGAATAAATTAGTCGAATTGTATGAAGCAGGCGGAGAGAGCACTTCACGCATTGAGCAAATGTTCTCTACACATCCCGATAGTGCCAAACGTGCCCAGAGAATGAAAGAAAAAGCAGATAAACATACCGCAAACTAAGATACATAGATACATAGAGGTCTATATAAATAAGATGCCGCCAGGATATCCCGGCGGCATCTTATTTATATAGATCCCAGCATAAGTTAGCTTTTACCGGCCTTGTACGGGTAGATCTGCTTTTACTTTGCATCAGATAAAAAAAGTTTCTTCTATCTAAAAAAGAACAAAAGAAAACCTATCATTGTTGTTTACAAAGTTCAGTTGAAAAACAGACCAGACTTTATATAAAGTTATTTGTATCATCACAGCTATGGGCAGATATCTTATTAAAAGCATACTAACTTAAACCTCAGGCAATGAAAAAATTTATGTTCTTTCTCACATTGACAGGTGTACTACTCTCCTGTCAAAACCATAGTAAACGTACGGAAACGGTAGAGGATGATACGCTCACTGTCGCTTCTCTGATCTCCTCGTTGGTGGAAGACAATTTCCATTCCTTCGCAGGGATCATCCCGGCGGCCGATGGGCAGGGAATACGCTACAACCTTCAGATCAATGACATGAATGACAGCTATACCCTGCAAACGACCTATCTGGGAGCAGATAATGGCAACGATCGCACCTTTGTCACACACGGTACCAGAAAGATCATACAAGGGACCAAGTCAGATCCGGACGCAATCGTATATCAGTTGATCCCGAACGACGGAGATACCCCTATCAATCTGGTTATACGGAACGATAGTACACTGCGCTTTCTCACCGATAGTCTGGAAGACATCCGATCGGAACACAATTATGACCTGACAGTGGTTTATCCGGAAGAATAACCATTGAGGGTGCTCCCGGATAAAGTGAATCTTCCCTTGTAGAACCATCTGAAAAGAAAAACGTATCTTTGCAAACGGTAAACCAAAACCGTAGATATGTATACAAATAAACAAATATGGGGAGTTAGTTTTCCCATATTTTTGAGTCTCCTTGCACAGAATGTCATCAACGTTACAGACACCGCTTTCCTGGGAAGGGTCAGTGAGGTGGCATTGGGGGGATCTGCTATGGGAGGGCTGTTCTACATTTGTATCTTTACCATCGCTTTTGGATTCAGTACCGGTTCTCAGATCCTTATAGCCCGCCGCAATGGAGAAAGCCGATATGCGGATGTAGGACCGGTCATGATCCAGGGAGTACTCTTTCTCTCCCTGCTGGCCCTGGTATTATTCGGATTCACCCGCACCTTTGGAGGAGATATCATGAAACTATTGATCTCCTCCGAAGAGATCTATGAGGCGGCCATAGAGTTTCTGGACTGGCGTATCTTCGGTTTCTTCTTTGCCTTCGTCAATGCGATGTTCCGGGCACTGTACATTGGCATCACGCGCACCAAAGTTCTGACATTAAACTCCATAGTAATGGCTATTACCAATGTGATACTTGACTATGGGCTTATTTTCGGAAACCTGGGTCTTCCCGAACTGGGTATCCAGGGTGCCGCTATCGCTTCCGTCATTGCCGAAGCCTCGGCCACCCTGTTCTTAGTGATCTATACCCGTCTGCGAATTGATAGAGAGAAATACGCGCTCAACCGCTTCCGGTCTTTCGACCTGAAACTCCTGATCCATGTGTTAAGCATCTCCAGCTTTATGATGCTTCAGTATTTTCTGTCTATGGGTACCTGGTTCCTGTTCTTCGTAGCGGTAGAGCGATTGGGCGAACGCGAACTGGCAGTGGCCAATATCATCCGAAGCATCTATATTGTGATGCTGATCCCGGTGAGTTCCCTATCCACCACAGCCAACAGCCTGGTAAGTAACACCATAGGTGCCGGGCACATTACAGAAGTAACCAGGCTGATCCGGAAGATCGTATGTTTCTCCCTATTGATCATGATAGCGTTGGTAAGTGTCACTCTTTTCTTCCCGCGGATGATACTTTCAGTCTATACCAACGATCCCCAACTCATTGATCAATCCATTCCGTCTATATATGTGATATGTATAGCTATGGTCATAGGTTCCGTAGGTAATGTCGTTTTCAACAGTATATCCGGTACCGGCAATACCCGGGCCGCACTCCTGCTGGAAACAGCAACGATTTCTGTCTACGGAGTATATATTTTTTTCGTAGGTATCTATTTCAAAGCACCTGTAGAGATCTGCTTCACCACAGAGATACTCTACTATACCTTGTTATTAACCAGCAGTTATATTTATTTGAAAAAAGCAAAATGGCAAAATAAAAGGATATAATTAAGAGAGAATTTCTTACCTTTGCACCCTTAATGAACAAAGAATACATTCATTGTAAACTATATTCCATAACACGTATTTGATATATGTTCGATAATTTAAGTGAAAGACTCGAACGGTCTTTTAAAATACTCAAAGGGGAAGGAAAGATCACCGAGATCAATGTAGCCGAAACCCTGAAAGATGTACGTAAAGCACTTCTGGATGCCGACGTCAATTACAAAGTAGCTAAGAAATTTACGGATACTGTCAAAGAAAAAGCGCTGGGACAAAATGTACTTACCGCGGTGAAGCCCAGCCAGCTGATGGTAAAGATCGTACATGATGAGCTGACGCAGTTGATGGGAGGAGAAACCGCCGAGATCCATATCGACGGAAAACCGGCTGTTATATTGATGGCCGGTCTGCAAGGATCGGGAAAGACAACCTTCTCGGGAAAACTGGCCCGGATGCTGAAAACCAGGAAGAGCAAACGCCCGATGCTGGTTGCTGCCGACGTATATCGTCCGGCTGCCATTGAGCAGCTGCGTATCCTGGCCGAACAGATCGGAGTGCCGATGTATTCCGAACCGGAAAGCAAAGATCCCATAGCCATCGCGCAGCACGCGATCAAAGCAGCGCTTGAACAGAGTTGTGATGTTGTGATCATAGATACCGCCGGTCGTCTGGCTGTAGACGAAGAGATGATGAACGAGATCGCCGCGATCAAAAAAGCGGTCAACCCGGATGAGATCCTCTTTGTAGTAGACTCCATGACCGGACAGGATGCGGTGAACACAGCAAAGGAATTCAACGAACGTCTGGATTTCGACGGTGTGGTACTGACCAAGTTAGACGGTGATACCCGCGGTGGTGCGGCGTTGTCGATCCGTACGGTAGTGAACAAACCGATCAAGTTTGTAGGTACCGGTGAAAAGCTGGATGCCATTGACCAGTTCCACCCTTCCCGTATGGCAGATCGTATCCTGGGAATGGGCGACATTGTATCTCTGGTGGAGCGCGCACAAGAGCAATACGATGAAGAAGAAGCCAGGCGTCTGCAGAAAAAGATCGCCAAAAACCAGTTCGATTTCAATGACTTCCTGGGCCAGATCAAACAGATCAAGAAGATGGGTAACCTCAAAGAACTGGCATCCATGATCCCTGGTGTAGGAAAAGCACTGAAAGATATAGATATTGACGACGATGCCTTCAAAAGTATCGAAGCGATCATCTATTCCATGACTCCGGACGAACGTAGCAATCCGGGAATCCTCAACGGCTCACGCCGCGAACGTATCGCCAAAGGAAGCGGAACTACCATTCAGGAGGTGAATCGCCTGCTGAAACAGTTCGACCAGACACGCAAAATGATGAAAATGGTCACTACCAGCAATATGGGCGGTAAAGGAATGCCCAGAATGAAAAGATAACTCCTTTCTACAACCCACACAAAAAAAGCCTATATGGAACTGATCGACGGTAAAGCGATAGCGGAAGCAGTGAAACAGGAAATCGCGGCGGAAGTGGCCGGGATCGTAGCCCGCGGCGGCAAACGCCCGCATCTGGCTGCTATTCTGGTAGGACACGATGGCGGAAGCGAAACCTATGTGGCAGCAAAGGTAAAGGCCTGTGAAGTATGCGGATTCAAATCGACCTTGATACGTTATGAGAATGACGTAACGGAAGAAGAATTGCTGGATCGGGTACGGCAACTCAACGAAGACGAGGATATAGACGGATTTATTGTACAACTCCCTCTGCCCCGCCACATCTCGGAACAGAAAGTCATTGAGACCATTGATCACCGGAAAGATGTAGATGGGTTTCATCCGATCAACGTAGGCCGTATGTCTATCGGACTTCCCTGCTATGTGTCGGCCACTCCAAACGGTATTCTGGAACTTATCAAACGCTACCACATAGAGACCACCGGAAAAAAATGCGTGGTGCTCGGACGTAGCAACATCGTAGGTAAGCCTATGGCTATGCTGATGATGCAGAAAGCCTATCCCGGAGATGCTACAGTGACTGTTTGTCACAGCAGATCGCGTGATCTGGCAAAGGAGTGCCGGGAAGCAGATATCCTCATAGCGGCACTGGGACAACCCCATTTCGTGAAAGCTGACATGGTGAAAGAAGGTGCGGTGGTGATTGATGTGGGTACCACACGCGTACCTTCGGACAAAACAAAATCCGGATTCAAACTCACCGGAGATGTCCTGTTTGAAGAAGTGGCTCCCAAATGTTCCTACATAACCCCGGTACCGGGGGGTGTAGGCCCCATGACAATCGTATCGCTGATGAAAAATACCTTATTGGCAGGAAAGAAAGAGATCTATCCCTGATTCTCTTCCTGCCTCCAGGATATTCAGAAGGTGTATCAAAAAGCGATCAGGCTTTTGATACACCCTCTTCTTTTTCAGCGTACCTATACCACCCGTACAGGCTTCTTTTGCATTTTCATACATTCATACAACTCCTTAACCCATCGACACCGTTTTCTAACCTGCTGAAAATCTTCTGATAGCATTTACCTACTAAGTATCGGACAAAACCGGAGAGAAGAATCTTTCACTTTTTCTAAAAAATATGCCCTGATAATTTGCCGGAAAGAAGAATATATCTATCTTTGCACCGCGTTAAGATAACGCAAATATGGTGGATGTAGCTCAGCTGGTTAGAGTGTCGGATTGTGGTTCCGAAGGTCGCGGGTTCGAGCCCCGTCTTCCACCCTACTTCACAGAAAGAGAGGTCTCGTACAGATCTCTCTTTTTATTTTTACATACTTCTCAACGGCACTCTTCCGACGCTCTCTCACTACTGCCTGTACATAAAATGAGACACAGAGAGAAGAGCGTGAAACGTGTTTTTTCCTTACTGACTCCTGAGCCTATAAATTTTATAAGGCACATTCTTGCACAAATCATAAAAACCAGTACCTTTATACCGCATATTCCAAGACATAAGATAATATGAAAAAAAATCAATGGCTGATAACCATTCTTTTCATTACAGCACTCTGTACTTCATGTATCAATTTCCAACCCAAAACCAGAATTGATAATCCGACAGATGTAACCATCACTGTGGTTATTGATGGGAAAAAGAGTTTCGAGATCCCTCCCAAACAGCAGATCCGTATAAAGACCTTGTCTAAAGGGAAACATACCATGCAACTGGATGGCGGAGAGGTAATAACATTCGAACTGGATACGGAAAACGCCATGCTGAACCCGGTGCTGTATCCTTACATTCTGGTGAGAGAAGAATATGGTACCGGAGAGTTTTCTACTCACGACTTCAAAGATCTTGAGATAGACGGAATAACCTATACAGGTCCTTTCACTCCCCTGGAAGGAATGACCTGGATAAACAGTAAAAGATTTCATTACGATGTCATTACTCCTTTTCCGGGAGAGATCCATACCAAATCCGGGAAAAATATAAATAAATTCAAGATATTCCGTGTAGAAGATTTTATCCGTTATTACGAAGAAGAGTACACAGAGTAAAGAAGACATTTCCGGTACAAAACCAGACAAAGAAATACATGGGTTTTCCTATAAAAAGAGATCCCCTGTCTTATGATGAATAGAACAGGGGATCTCTTTTTATATGTTATATGGTCTAAGCAACTGTCTGAATACTTTAATAAACCAAACGGATACCTGCCTGCAAATTCAGATTGACGGGGTTGTCTTTACGGATGGTAACAAAGTCGGAACCGTTATCAAAATAATAAGATACTCCCGGCTCAAAATAAATGGCAACTCGCCTGGTAGGACTATACTGAGCACCTACAGCACCCATGACGGAAAATTGCAAAGGACCTTCTGTCTTCTTATCGTCCCCAAACTTACCATATATACACTTTTCTGCCATACCACCTGCCGAAAAATACAAAGTAAAATTGTTCTTTTCGAAAAAGTCCCAGTTACCCCGTACAGGAATACCCATATAATGAAGTTTCTGAGCAAACGCCTGGTCTTGCGATAAAGTAATGTCAGAAGATAGAAACGTATAAGTCAGCCCACTCTCCACGGAGAAACCTTTTCCTAATTCTTTCCGTACAGTGAACCCGACGGTGACCGGCTGACGATGTTTCGCATCTGTTACCTGTTCTTCCGTACTCACTAAGTAAGGCACTCCGTCTCTTACTACGACAGTCTGATTTTCCCCCACCTGAACCGAATTTCCGGAAACAGTAGCGAGAGAAATACGATCTGCTGAATACTCCATGGGCAATTGCTCTATCCCTTCACTCACTACCCCTGTATTTCCGACTCTTACCCCGAAAGACATTTTTTTGTTATCGGCAAGTGTGCTCTTTATCGGAAGGTGATATTTGCTTTTGTCAGAAGGCCTATGCACTTCTCTGCGTTCTTTCGTTTCTTCTTTGGGAGATACACCTGAAGTTTGTTCACGCTCCTCCCCTTTTTCTGTGATCGCTGGGACCTCTTCAACGATGTGTCCGGACGGGAGTTCCGGTTGTTCCTCTGGAGAACGCTCTCCCGGCGCAAGTTCATTGGTTCTGCTTTGTAGTGCCGCGGCTGAAGAGGTTGGAAAAGCAGCCATTCCCGCTTCCCTCTGAGCCACAGGAGACAAAGGTTCCGTCTGTAGAGGTGAGACCTCAGGATCAGGATCCGGATTCACTGTCAACCCAGGCAATGGAGTGTTACCATCCTCATTTGTAACCGGAAGCTGTAGAAACCACCATCCGGCCGGAAGCAAAAGCAGAAGCACCACCGCAGCCACAAAACTCCATGTATATAAAGGTCGGGAACGCGACACGGGCGCAAGTTCCTGCTCCAGCCGATTCCATCCATCTACAGGTAACGGCTCGATATGATTATCAAGCTTTTCCCGCAATTTCCCTAACCATTTTTCATTCTCTTCCATCTCTATCCTTCCTTCCGGGAGGGTTCGTAAGAACAAACTCATCCCGCTATTCGTTATTTCTCTTCTCTTTATTCTCTGTTATCCATGCAATCTGATCCATTCTTTGATCTTCCGGGCCAGTGTACTCTTGGCGCGAAACAATTGAGAGGCTGAGGATTTCTCATTGATCCCAAGTAGTTCCGCGATCTCTTTGTGTGATTTTTCTTCAAAAACATACAGGTTAAATACAGTACGGTAACCCGCAGGGAGTTCATTAATAAACTGCATCAACACATTCTCCGGAACTCCTTCTACCTCCGTCTCAGCCGGTTCGTCACAAATCTCCGGGCTGTTTTCCAGCGCCGAAGCCTGGCTCATAACATCCTGCTTACGCAGGTATTGCAAAGCAGTGTTCACCATCACACGTTCCATCCATGCCCGCAGCGATCCTTCTCCCCGCCATGTAAATTTATCAAAAGAATGATAGATCTTAATAAAACCGTCGTGCGTCAGATCTTCCGCTGTCTCACGGTCAGGAGAATAGCGAAGACATATACCTAACATCCGTCCGGCATACTGCTGATAGAGAAGTTTACGGGAAAGGTTGTCCCCTCTCCTGCATCCTTCCGACAGTTCTATTTCTCCCATTTTCTGATCCACGCGTGTTTATTCTAATAAATGCGACAAAGATAAAAATACTGCACTGAAAGTCCAACAAGTCACAGCCTTTAAGTTCTTTAACATTTGGCTACGCAATATTCCTTTCTATACTGCATTTTCCGGATACAAAGGAAAAAATAGTAAAATAGATAAAACTATAGTAAGATGAAACAAATAAAATACATGTTATGGAGTCTGTGCCTGATCGTAGCCACTCCTTTCTTATCCTCTTGCCTGGACGATAATGATACTCCCACTTATAGCATATCTTCCGAAATGCAACTTTCTACTGTCCGCCTTCTGGACAATGACAAATTCTACTTTGAGTTTGACGATGGGAATACGCTTTACCCCAATGACGGATCCGTATTACGCAATTACGACGCACAGGACGGACAACGGGTATTTGTATATTACGACTTGCTGGAAGAAAAAGTAGATGGATATACCTATCACGGAGATATACGTCTGGTCCAGAACATTCTCACCAAGAACATCATTCCTATGACAGAAGAGACCGAAGACAGTATAGGCGATGATCGTATCAACGCGATCGAGATACTGATTGCCGGAGGATACCTGAATATCTCCTTCCAGTACTATGGTACCCATACAGAAGACAGAAAGCATATGCTCAATCTGGTACAGAACGAAACGATCGAATATCCGGAAAGTGACTATATCCCGCTGGAATTTCGCCACAATGCCTACAACGATTATCCTTCGCGTATAGGATGGGGACATGTGTGCTTCAACCTGGAAAATATCGAAGAACTCATGGAACAGAAGAAAGGATTTGAGATACGGATCAACACCATCAACGATGGAATTATCTATGAACGTATCGATCTCAAAAAGGATTCCCGGTCTACATGGAGTTCTTCCATGCATATAGATTCCTCTGTCAACTCATCCCATTCCATTAAATAATGAATGAATTATGTTACACAGGAAAAGAGCAATGTTGTGAAACATCGCTCTTTTATATTTATATGACTCTACGGATCAGACTACGTACTGAGTGGGTTGCAGATGAAGCATAGTCGCGGGAAGAGAATTCCGCATCTCCCGTACAAGCGTGTCGATCACATTCCGGCGTATGCAGTCTACCGGATGAGCCAGAAAGATCCGACGCGTAGGAGAAGGGATGGCAAAAGGGCGTACCAACTGTTTTTGCTCTTCTGTCAATTGCAACACAGCAAGCTCAGGTACAAAAGTGATTCCCTCTCCCGATTCTACCATACGCATAAATGTCTCCATACTCCCCAGACGGTAGGCTGTCTGACTGAAACGGGCTCCCTCCATCTGACAGATCCGCAACAATTGATCCCGGAAACAATGCCCTTCATCCAGAAGCCATAACTTCCGGTCTGTCAGATCCGATGTACGCAGAACCTGGTTCTCAGAAAGAGATTCATTCCGGGAAACATATCCGTAGAACTGATCGTAACAAACCGTTTCGCCGGAAAGCCACTCTTCCGAAGGTTTCTCCGCGATCAGCGCCGCATCCACCTCTCCGTTCAGAAGGGCTTGCTTCGCTTCACGCGTCTTCAGTTCAGAGACATGCAGCTCCAGCGAAGGATGATGAACAGAAAACGCAGGTAAGAACCGGGGCAACAGATACGGGGCAATGGTAGGTAGGACGGCCAGTCGGAAGACTCCGGTCAGCGTTGTCTTCTCTTCTTCAATAATGTCCGACATCCGGCGGGCAGCTGTCAGCACTATGCGTGCCTGTTTCAGGATCTTCGCACCAATAGCAGTCGGAACAATGGGCTGACAGGTGCGGTCGAACAGCTTCACCCCCAGTTCATCTTCCAGTTTCTGGATCATTGTACTCAGCGTCGGTTGTGTCACATGGCAATGTTCAGCTGCCCTGGCAAAATGACGGAAACGATCCAATGCAAGTATATATTCAAATTGTTGCAGGGTCATAAGCAAAATGTTGTTTTATACAAAGATACAACATTCACTCCGAACTTCCTTGCATGATCTTTATACGGAACAGATAAAGAAACATACATTCAATCTATTTATCCAAATTGCACATTCTATCCCCAGCAGAATGTATATAGGATTTTCACAAACAAAAAAGAATATTTTCTGAGAGTAGAAAAAAAGAGAGAAATCCGGCAAATATCATTACGATAATATACTTTTGCAGAAAATTTATATGTACCTGTATGAAGGATCAGACATTGAAATATTGGTTCCTGTTTTCCGGTGACCAGTTACTACTTGAAAATAAAGAAAATACATATACCATCCCCTGTTGTGTATCGGCTCCTGCGGGAATTTCTGCGGGACCTTCTTTTCTTTGCTGCGGTATGTGGGACGGTATTCCCTGTATGACCGGTACTTTTTCCGTAACAGAAGAAATGCCTCCTTCGTATGAGGCCATGGGATTAAGAGCCGGTTTCGATCTGCTTCCCACCCGCCAACATCGGTTGGCAGGAAGGGCTTATCAACTATGTCACTGGGACCGTCATAGCCAGTATTGTCCGCAATGTGGAAAAGCCACTCAGATCGTGGAAGAGCACATGAAGAGATGTACAGCGTGTGCTTATGAAATATATCCTGCCATCACACCCGCGGTTCTGGTATTGGTAGAAAAAGAAGATGGTATTTTACTGGTTCACGCTCACAATTTCAAAGGAACTTTTTATAGCTTGGTGGCAGGTTTTCTGGAGGTCGGAGAGTCTCTGGAAGAATGCGTAGCCAGGGAGGTGAAAGAAGAGACCGGCCTGTCGATACACGATATACGATATTTCGGAAGCCAGTCGTGGCCCTATCCCAGTGGGGTGATGATCGGGTTCACAGCAAAATATACCTGTGGAGACATCACTCTGCAAACAGAAGAATTGAGTTCCGGCCGATTCTATACGATAGACGAACTGCCGGAACTACCGGGAAAGATCAGCTTAGCCAGACAGATGATCGACCACTGGATAGAAACCCGGCAAACCGAACACAGGTAGGAACCTATGTTTTCCCGGCGAAAGAGAAACTTCGCAACCTGCCAGCAGAAAAATATACAAAATCGTTTCATCCCACAAATTGTGCATGCGACAGAAAATGGTCAAATAGTAACCAATCTGAAGTGAATTGGTTACCAATTTAAAAATTCTGGTTACCAAAACTGGTCTATTCATAACCTTCTCCTGTAGATACAAAAAACGGGTGATCCTGCATGGGATCACCCGTTTTTTTACATATTCTTCATTTGGCTCAGAGGCCCAGGGAAGCTACCACCGCGTCTACTTTCTCATTAGCAGCCGCATTGGCCGCATCGTAGCAGGCCCGACAGCCCATTTCACCTTTTACCTCAATATAGAATTTTATTTTAGGTTCCGTACCGGAAGGACGTACAGATACTTTGGTTCCGTCTTCCGTAAAATACTGGAGCACATTGGACGTATCGGGCATATCCAGAGAAGATACGTTGCCCGCAGCATCTGTAGCTTTCAGACTCTGATAGTCTTTGGTCAATACCACTTTAGACCCTGCGATCTCCCGGGGCGGATTGGCACGGAAATTGACCATCATCTGCTTGATCTCATCCGCTCCGGTCTTACCCGGCTTAACCACATTGATCGTTTTCTCCAGCGAGAAACCATATTCCACATAAATATCCTGCAACAGTTCGAACAGTGTCTTTCCATTGTCCAACGCCCACGCGGCCACTTCAGCGATCAGGCAGCATCCTGATACCGCGTCCTTGTCACGCGCGAAATCTTCGGCAAGGAAACCGAAACTCTCTTCACCGCCTCCGATGTATTTTTTCACTCCCTCACTCAGACGTATCTCACGCGCGATCCATTTGAAGCCGGTGTAGCAATCCCGCATTTCGATGTGGTTCTTGTCGGCGATGACCTTGATCAGTTCCGTAGTGACAATGGTCTTCACTACGAATTCCTTACCGGTCATTTTACCCAGTTTCTCATACTGGGTAATGATATAATACAGATACATCAGGCAAGTCTGATTGCCATTGATCAGTACCCATTCTCCTTTATCATTTTTACAGGCAATACCTACACGGTCCGCGTCGGGATCGGAAGCCATCACCATATCCGCATCTATTTCCTTTGCCAGGTTCAAAGCCAGAGTAAGCGCCTCAGCATTCTCAGGATTGGGAGAAACCACTGTCGGGAAGTCTCCGCTGCGGACCATCTGCTGGGGCACGGTATGTACATTTTCAAACCCCCACATCTTCAGCGCACGGGGGATCAGCATCATACCGGTTCCATGTATCGGCGTGTAAACGATCTTCATATCTTTGTGACGGGCAATCGCTTCAGGATCAATAGAAACAGTCTTCACCTTGTCCAGGTAGATACTGTCTATATCTTCTCCGATGATCTGGATCAGTTCTTTATTGCCTTCGAATTTGATATCAGCAGCCGTAGTGATCTTGTTCACTTCATCGATGATACCGGTATCGTGAGGGGCCAGCACCTGCGCACCATCGTCCCAGTATGCCTTGTAACCGTTGTATTCTTTCGGATTGTGAGAAGCAGTCACCATCACCCCACTCTGACATCCCAGCTGCCGGATGGCAAAGGAGATCTCAGGAGTAGGACGCATATCTTCAAACAGATACACTTTTATACCGTTGGCAGAAAATATATTCGCGGAGATCTCCGAGAACAGACGGCTGTTGTTGCGGCAATCGTACCCTATCACCACAGAGATCTGTGGCAGATCCTTGAAATTCTTGTTGAGATAGTTAGACAATCCCTGGGTAGCAGCACCCACAGTGTATATATTCATACGATTGCTTCCCACTCCCATGATGCCACGCAGACCACCGGTACCAAACTCCAGATCCTGGTAAAAACTTTCGATCAGTTCGGTTTTATCGTCATTGTCCAGCATCCGCCTTACTTCTGCCTGAGTTTCGGCATCGTATGCCGGGGTAAGCCATTTCTGAGCTTTCTCAGTAACCTGTTTAATCAGTTCCTGATTTTCCATATTCTAACTTCAATTTATAGGTTAATGTTATTGTCAAGCTATCACGAATTGACAAATGTAAAAATATAACTTCACAAATCCTATATTTTAGAAAAATAAATTAAATTCGTCGCGAAAGATAAGTTTGCCTGTCCGGGACAGGGAACTCTTTCACGGGATCTGCTGCGCTATATCCTACAGACTTGATCCGGAGCCTGAGGGAACAGCCTTACGCTTATTCATTCACCTTGTAACGATCTCCTGTCTGATGAATGTATTCGCGGAGGAATTCTTCCGGATAGCCGGGACGTATGACCGGAGCGGGCTGACCGATACTGTTGCGTTCGAACCGACCATTCTTCACACGCTTTACTACCCCATCGTTGTATTTCACGATCAGGAATTCTCCCAATCTTTTCCAGGCATCAAACGCGGCCTGTGCCGTCAGGTTGCTGTAAGTAGCAAGAAAAGCCTTAGCTTCCTGCTGGTCTTTCTCCCACAACCGCGCGGCAGTAAGTTCGATACCAGCTTGGGCATCTCGGAAAGTCTTTTCCAGTTCCTCCTGTACTTCCCTCACATCCCCGATCATCAGGCTATAGCGTGGATACACCATATTAGCTACCCAATTGAAGATCCAGAAGGAAGAATCCCAGGAGAAAGTCAGGTAATCCGCTCCGTTGGGCGCATAGCAATAAGGAACCTTATCCGTACAGCAATAGATCGGAGTAAATACTGTCATATTCGCATCGTCCAGCCCAAACCACAACACCCCACCGATGGCATCTGCACGGTCGGCACGCATCTGCGATACAAAAACAAAGGCCGATTGCTGCGTAGAGATCGGGCGTTCATGGAAATACTCTTCTCCGTCTACTTGAAAAGACAACGGACTAAGGCGGTAAGGAGTGTGGTACATACCTGCTCCGAAATCACGGGAGAGATCCAGGGGGGTACCTTCGTAATGATCGCGCATGGCCTGTTGCACATCCTGTACGGAAAGTTTCCGAGCAGGTTTCAGGAACAAGGGCATTGGTTCATCGGTCTCGCCCAGCACATAGGGCAGGAAATCATCACCCCGATCGGTGAACATATTGAAATAGCTCCATACCCGCGCTTCACAATAGCGACGAGCACCAAAATCCAGCGGAGCATAGGCAGCGGCAAAACTGAAATCCTTGTTCACACCGGTGAAATATCCCTTTTCCCTCGCAAAAGAAATAACATCCGACGAGTACATACAGTTCTCCTTATCGTTCATATCGAACTGATGGATACGCGCCTGGTTGGCATGTGCTGAAATGCAATCATCGGGAATGCGTACAGCCACCCACACCGCACCACGCACACCGGGGCCTTTCCCTATCATTTCCATGATCCAGATCTCATTGGGATCGGCAACCGTGAAAGACTCCCCCCCGCTGCAATAGCCATACTGTTGCACCAGATCGGTCATGATGCGGATCGCTTCACGGGCAGTGCGCGCGCGTTGCAGACCAATATACATCAGGCTGCCATAATCTACAATTCCCAGGGTATCCACCAGTTCCGGACGGCCTCCGAAAGTAGTTTCGGCAATAGTCACCTGGAATTCATTGATATTTCCGATCACATTATAGGTCTGTCGCGCCTGTTCGATCTGTCCCAGGAATTTTCCGGTATCCCACTCATACACATCCAGCATGGTACCTTTCGCATAGGTAGCAGCCGGGTAATGATAAAGTTCTCCGAACAATCCGTAGGAATCGGCCGAATAAGAAACGATCGTAGAACCATCTGTCGAAGCATTCTTACCAACGATCAGGTTGGTACATGCGTCTGTCTGCACAAAAGCCGCCACAGCCAGGGCAGCACAAAGAAAAATACGTTTCATCCTCATGGTTTGTTTCATCTAATTAGGGTCATATAATAGCATACATACAATACTCTACCAGGCAAAAGTCTCCCGCGATACAGTCACATTCCCACACCGGTCGGTCACGGTGATCTCCACCGTGTGCTTCTCTCCTTTCTTCACACGTTTTGGATCGGGTTTGCAGATCAGTCTATTGGTCATGATCTCCAGTCCGAATATCGCGTATTCGCCATCGATCGTTCCCCGATAAGAAGCAATGCCTGTTTCCCGCTCTCTTACTTTGAAAGCGATCTCTCCTCTTTTAGCCCAGCCGCCTGGCTCTACCGCGGTAACCTCAGGAGGTATGGTATCCAGGGCCACGGTATAGGTTCCCAGTTCCCGGATGCGGGCGTGCATGAATCCGTTTTCATACCTTCCTCCTACACTGCTCATCCTTCCCTTCCCATATACACGGGCCACGTAATACTTGGTACTATCGGCAACCGGCATATTTCTCAGTCCGATAGACAGATTGCAATAATCGTGCAGATAGATGGTCTGGTCGTGTAGCTGGTAAGTGAATGCTACATCGTTCGCATCTCCTCTGAGTTGGTAATTCAGATACACATAGTCGTACAACAATCCTTTGGGAATGATCAGAGACATGCCCAGATCGTGCAGATAGTTGACCCGGTCCCAGGCAAAAATATACTTGTTTTTATACTTCAAAGAAGGAATATCCTGTTTTTTACCCCGGACTACAAAGGGATACCGTGCCGTGTTGCCGTATCGGTCTTTCAGGATATACTCGAATACATACTCACGCTCTTCATCAATTGTCACCCACCCCCGGTCTTCATGGGCAGGGTGCAGCATACGCAGGGTATTGCCCGGATCTTTGAACGACTTCATATATCCTGAGTAGGCCCAGGAATTGATCATCCGGTTCTCATACTGCGAAAAACGATCGACCACACTCCGGAAAACCTCCTGACCATCTACAGACAGTATGACGGTATGTACACCGTATTTATTGGATGTTTGGTCCATATAATCATAAGCCTTGATCCCCGCGGCGATCTTCCCCCAGGCTTCGATGTTTTTTTTCTGATCCACAGGATAACTTTTCGGTCCCTGCCGGCCATCCACGACCCCCTCTCCGGGATAGGCCCACAGCATATACCCGTCTGCCCGGGGAGGTTGGGTATCCCGGATCCGTTCCATAAAGAAAGGCAGCGGATCTATATAGTCATCTGTAGCACTTTCAAACATATCCAGATGCAGGTGCGGTCCAAATGAATAACCGGTATTGCCACTCCAGGCAATCTGCTCTCCCTTACGTACCCGATATTCGTCTGGTTCAGGAACGATCTCTACTTCCCAGCTTTCCTGTTCGTACTGGAGTGCCTCTACGCGCTCGGCGATCGGAGAAAGAAATCCCGAAAGATGACGATTGATCGTCCAGTACCCGCTGTCGTAAGTAACATCCAGTACATACCCGGAACCCTGGGTCACCCGGATCCGGGAGATATAACCATCGGCCAGAGCAAGGACTTTCTTTCCGGAGACCCCGTCTGTCTTGAAGTCCAGACCTCCATGAAAATGATTGGCACGGATCTCTCCGAAGTTGCCACTCAGGGTCAATGGAAAATCAAAAGGAGGTCCAAATACTACCTCCGGTTGTTCCTGAGCCAGCACATTTCTTCCCAGGAAAGCTAATATAAGTAAAAGACAGATCCTTATCATATTCTTGCTTTTTGACGATAGCAGGCAAAAATACACCTTTATTACTACAAATAAAAGTAACCCAGGGTATTTTTTATCCCTGCTTTCCGCCTTCGTCCCACCGTTTCATCCTTCATAAAAAATGATCAGCATCCGGCCGGTAAATGATTCCACTCTTCTGTTTCACAGACACGGGAGTTACAATTGGAAAGAATTCTAAAAAAATGCATATATTCCGAAATAAAAACCATCCGACGGATGACAATGAAAAAAGAAAATATGTATCTTGCACCATGTTTAACCCCCTAAATAAAGAGCAATATGATAATTGGAGTTCCTAAAGAGATCAAGAACAATGAAAATCGTGTAGGGATGACCCCTTCCGGCGTAGCAGAACTTGTCAAGAAAGGCCATACTGTTTATATCCAGCACCTGACCGGAAACAACAGCGGTTTCTCCGATGAGGCCTACACAGCCGTCGGCGCACAGATATTACCCACCATTGAAGATATATATGCCCGTGCAGAGATGATCGTCAAAGTCAAAGAGCCGATCGCACCCGAATATCCTCTGATCTGCAAAGGGCAGCTTCTGTTTACCTATTTTCATTTTGCTTCGGACCGTGTACTGACAGAAGCGATGATAGCAGCCGGAGCCGTATGTCTGGCGTACGAAACCGTAGAGAAACCAGACCGGTCTCTTCCCCTACTCATCCCCATGAGTGAAGTGGCAGGACGTATGTCTACCCAGGAAGGAGCCCGTTTCCTGGAGAAACCGCAGGGAGGAAAAGGTATCCTGCTGGGTGGAGTACCCGGAGTGAAGCCCGCTAAAGTACTGATCCTGGGAGGAGGAGTTGTAGGTACACATGCCGCGCTGATGGCCGCGGGATTGGGTGCGGAGGTAACCATTACCGATATATCTATTCCACGGTTACGCTACCTAAGCGAAATACTACCCAAAAATGTAAAGACCCTCTATTCTTCCCACCACAATATAGAATCGGAATTGCCCGTTACCGATCTGGTCATTGGCTCTGTATTGATCCCGGGCGACAAAGCTCCTCACCTGATCACCAAAGAAATGCTCAAACTGATGCAACCCGGCACGGTATTGGTAGATGTGGCCATCGATCAGGGAGGATGTTTCGAAACTTCTCATCCGACTACACACAGCGATCCGACATACGTTGTGGATGGAATTGTACACTATGCCGTTGCGAATATACCGGGAGCAGTTCCTTATACATCTACTCTGGCACTGACCAACGCCACACTCCCCTATACCCTGGCACTGGCAGATAAAGGATGGCAGAACGCTTGCCGGGAAGATGCCTCTCTGGCATTGGGACTGAATGTGGTGGAAGGAAAAGTCACATACAAAGCGGTTGCCGATGTATTTGAACTTCCCTACGAACCTGCGGTTTACTAACTGAACAAAAAGGTCCTATAACCATAGAGAAATGGTTGTCGCCACTGCTCTGTACCTCCAACGTTTTTTTATCAACCGTTGGTGGGGTACAGAGCAGCTTGGGCAGTTTTGTAGCTAACAAAACATAAATCCCCCATCCACATCCATAAAAACGGTTTCCTGGAGTTGTTTGCCTCTGAACCAATCTCTTTCTCCTGTTGTTGTATGAAAACGAAATAAGTTTTTATTCAATAAGAAATGAGTATGGAAAATAAGCAACAAGAATCTCCGGAATTGAATCCTCAGGAATCACCCAGAGAAATGCCTCAAAGAAAGCCTAATGAAGTTCCGGACATGCCCGGACAGAAAAAAACCAAATCAGCAACCGGAAGAGCCAACTGCAAAAAAATGGAGTGATATCTCCGATCCGGATATTTCAGATGGTGTATGCTAAACGGAAATTCCACAAGTATCCCTAAGTGCTGTAAGCACGATAGATCCTAACCCTGGGCAAAGAAAAGCGCAGAGAAACGAAGCGAGCCGCCACCCTGGGTGCGAGGCACACACCCAAATGAGTGCTGCAAGTACGACACCAATACATGAGTATATCTCTTGAATTCGTGTTGTACTTACAGTACTCCTTATTTATATTATCCTTATAGATCCAGGATGATGTTTGTTTTGCCTTCGTTATCGTTAGTTAAGGCTTCACTGCACTTACCCCTGGGATAGAATCGAATGTGCTTAGAGCAGTGGAGATACCTTCATTTTCTATGTTGAGACAGTTCCATTTATTTGTATCTTTTCTTTTTTCTTGTGACAGATAAAAAAGGGAAAAAGTAAGAAATAAAACATTCCCGCCTCTTTCCCTTCAAAAGCTTATTCCTGTTACCTACTTTCTAAAATTTATCTATTTACTATATAAAACTTATGTTTGTGTTGTAACGGTATCCATAGTTTCTCACGAAACTTTACATAGGATGAAAGGTAAGCTTTTTATATAAAAGAATTACATACCCTATATATCATCTGTTTGTCTGAAAAGTCTGAATGATACCTATATTCTCCCTGATAGATAACCAAGCGCTCCCCTACATTTATTCTGAATAATACGCAATGCCTTCACACGATCAGATTATTGGAAATAATAACAAACCAAAAACCATCCATAGTCCAGCTACGGCTCCTGCTGCATATAATATAATATGTCGTATTTATAAATGTGATTTTTACATATATATTTTACTATTTCC
>JAJBTC010000035.1 GCA_020861095.1 Bacteroides sp. | reverse complement strand
GGGATTTACAAACCTATTCTTTCTGTAATTTCAATCGTAAATCGTACATCGTAAATCAGTAAATCGTAAATCAGTAAATCTCTTTGCGTCTTTACAGGAAATCCGTTTCACAGTATTCAGAATAACCGCCATACGCTTTACAGAAAAAGTGTATCCAAAAACGCGGAGATTATAAAATAATATCGTAAATTTGGCCTGATTGAAAAACGTTTATTTACTAACTTAACACACATCACACCACATGAAGAAGACATTTTATTCTCTTCTTTTGTCGCTTTTCTGCATCTTTACCCCCGGATGTGAGCAGACAAAAGAGGTAGCGAACGAGTATAACCTTGTTCCCCTGCCCAATCAGATGATCCCTCAACCGGGGCGTTTTCATCTCAGCCACCAAGTAACGATCCTTACCGAAGGCTGTACACCGGAGGTAAAAGCCATTGCCGATGGTCTGGCCGAAAGAGTGGCAGCAACCTCCGGTATCACCCTGCGACAGGCAGCCAGTGCCGCGGAAGGTCAACCGGTGATCCGTTTTGTCCCTACGGAAGGTATTGAAAAAGAGGCCTACCGTCTCTCTGTAAGTCCGGAAGCCATAGTGATCACAGCCTCCGAACCCAACGGATTCTTCTATGGCGTACAGACCATCTATCAATTACTACCTACTGCCATATATGGCGATCAGGTAGTGAAACGCGCGGCCTGGTCGGTACCCGCCGTAGAGATCAAAGATGCTCCCCGGTTCGGCTACCGCGGTATGCACTTAGACCCCTGCCGTCATTTTATCCCCCTGGAATATACCTATCGATTCATCGACCTGATGGCCATGCACAAAATGAATACGCTGCACTGGCACCTGACAGACGACCAGGGATGGCGTATCGAGATCAAGAAGTATCCGAAACTCACCGAGATAGGTTCCAAACGTAAACATACCCTGGTAGACTATTACTTTACCAACTGGCCTCATGTCTTTGACGACAAGGAACACAGCGGCTATTATACACAGGAAGAGATCAGAGAGGTGGTAGCATACGCGGCCAGCAAATACATTACGGTGATCCCGGAGATCGAAATGCCCGGTCATGCCATTGCTGCACTGGCTTCTTACCCCGAACTCTCCTGCCGTCCGGATACCACCTACGAAGTGACAGGCATCTGGGGCATCTTTGAAGAAGTATTTTGTCCCAAAGAAGAAACGTTTACCTTCCTCGAAGGAGTCATAGATGAGGTCATAGAGCTTTTCCCAAGTGAGTACATCCATGTCGGTGGAGACGAATGTCCGAAGACCGCCTGGGAAAATTGTGCGCATTGCCAGGGACTGATCAGGGAACTGGGACTGAAAGACGATACAACTCCCAGCCCGGTAGATGGCCTCAGGCACACCAAAGAGGAGAAACTACAAAGTTACTTCATCACCCGGATGGAGAAGTATATCAACAGCAAAGGCAGGAACATCATCGGATGGGACGAGATCCTGGAAGGCGGGCTGGCACCCAACGCCACCGTGATGTCGTGGCGGGGCGTACAGGGTGGACTGAATGCCGCCAAAGCCGGACACGATGTCATCATGACCCCCAGTCCGCAAATGTATCTGGATTATTATCAGGAAGATCCGGAATTTGCGCCGGTCACCATCGGAGGATATGAAACCCTGAAAAAGGTATATTCTTTCGATCCGGTCCCGGAAGACGCGGACGAACTGGTGAAAAAACACATCATCGGTTTCCAGGGCAATACCTGGTCGGAATATATGTATACGTTAGAAAAAAGAGACTATCAGATATTCCCCAGAGCCCTGGTGGTAGCGGAATCGGCCTGGACAGAAAATGAGAACAAAGACTGGGCAGACTTCTGCAAACGTCTGGTAAGTGAGTTCGAACGGATGGATCTGCTGGGCGTAAACGCTTGTCGCAACTTCTTCGATGTCAATGTATACACAAACGTACTAAACGACAACGGACTGTATGTAAGATTAGAGACCTACTATCCGGGAGCAGAGATCTATTATTCGACAGATGGTACGGAGCCGTCGCCCCGTCAGACCCTTTATAAAGAACCCTTCCTGCTGGACAGTAACATCGATCTGAAAGCGGCCGCGTTCAAAGACGGCAAGATGCTGGGGAAAGTGATACACAAACCCCTCTATGGCAACCTGATCAGCGGAAAGAAATTCCACAGTGCTCCCAATCCCGGATGGATGAGAGGAGACAGCTTCGGAGAAAATGACTACCTCGGAGCAGACCCGAATACACTGGGTATCACCAACGGAAAAAGAGGGAACAATGCCTCCTACACTCCCTGGAGCAGCTACAAATTGAAAAAAGACAATCCGGAACTCGAATTCGTTATGAAGTTCGACCAGCCGCAACAGATCAGACAAGTGGTGTTCGGCACCCTCTTCAATCCTGCTTACCGGGTACTACCCGCCAAAGGAGCAGTGATCGAGATATCAGCCGACGGAGAATCTTATCAGCAGATCGCACAGGAGGTGCTGGAAAAAGAATATCCCGAACGGGGAAGGAAAGCATTTACCGATGTGATCAGTTTTGAACCTGTAGATGCACAGTATGTAAAGATACGCATCCAGGGAGGCGGTACACTGCGCAACGGTATCGACTGTCGCAAAGACACACCGGAAGATATCATTCTTGCAGATCTGTATGTAGACGAGATAGAGATCTATTGATATCCGAAACAAGATGTATGTGGCAGGCCGGTTCATAGAATCGGCCTGCTTCTTGTTTTATGGATAACTATGGTGTTTGTCTTGCTATACTTCATCGTCCGGTTTCGGGAATTATTAGTATCTTTGGACAAACGATATTCATTCCATGCGACATCTATTTATCAAACTCCTGTTCCTCTTGCCGATCGCCTTGCTGGCAACATCCTGTGTCACCAGGCAGTACAGGAACCAACCTGTATCTGTTTTTATGCCCTTGGAGCAACCCGCGCTTTTCGAAGGCACCTATCTCAATGAGAACGGGATATTGGTAGAGATGCTATACTTAGATAAGAAAAAAGGAAGAGAGATAGCAGACGACATAGACTTTGTGACCCTTACCTGGGACGGTAAGGATCATCTGATAGCCTCAGCGACGACTGAAAAAGGTAACTTCACGTATCGCATCCAAAGAAAGAAAAATGCTTCCTATTTTCAGAAAAGTTCCACTTTCCTGGTCCCTTTTCCACCGCTCTATATGCAACACGACCACAGAGAGATCCAACTGGGTACAGACAGCATATCGGATCTGTTGCTTTACTACTGGCACCCGGGCGGAGGAATGGTGTTGCTGGTTGCCGGAGGCGGCGCAGACCAGAGAGACTACCGCTTCAACCGGTTCGATCCTCGGGATAGCGATGTATGGTATCCCAGCAAAGAGGGAGACAAATGGGGATACAAGCGAGGAGACAGATGGATGATCTCTCCGCAATATGAGTACGCACGCCTGTTTCAGGACGATCTGGCCCGCGTGAAGCAAAACGGTAAATGGGGTATTCTGAGAAAAGACGGTAAGATGTTGACACCCTTCCAATACGATCGGATCGACCCGTTCTATATACATCCCTACGGAGGGGTGATAGGCATAGATCCTCCGGCAGACAAATACGACCCGGAAGTATATATTATCGCCAAAGTATACAGGAACGGTAAGGAGGGATACATAGACCATGAAGGCAAAGAATGTATTCCGGCCAGATACGAAACCATCAGGTATTTCGACGACGGGGTAGCCAAAGCCAGACTAAACGGCAGGAAAGTGACTGTGACCTATAGAAAATAGATCTATAAGATCAGCCAGATCGCAACGATATGCGCCATGCTTCCTCCCAGACAGAATAGATGAAAAAGAGCGTGCATATAGGGCTTGCGCAAAGAATACAAGACAGCTCCCAGAATGTAGGAAGCCCCACCAGCCAGTAACCACCAGAAAGCAGCGGTAGAACCTGTCTCTGACAGACGGCTCAATAAAGGTTTCATGGCTACGAGAATGCATCCGCCCATACTCACGAAACAAACTGTCTCGAGATGGCTGTGCTCTTTGAGGCGCAGAAAACTCAACAGACTACCCACCAGGGCACAGAGCCAGACGAAAGAGAAGATCCCCCACCCCCAATATCCTTCGTGACGAAGGACCAACAGTGTGAAAGGAGTATAGGTACCGGCTATGTGACAATAGATCGCGGAATGATCGAACCGCCGCAACAGTTCTTTGGTGCGGCCGGGCTTCCAGCCATGATACAGTGTAGAACTCAGGTAAGAAAAAAGCATACCTGCCAGATAGATGGATATGCAGACATATGCCCATACCACATCTTCCCCCTGCGAGGCTTTCCGGAACAAAAAGACCGAAACTCCGATTCCCAGTAAAATACCTAACGCATGCGTCCAGGTATTACATGCCTCCTCTACGGGGCGGTAACGTGCAACAGTATCAGACAATTTGATTTACGATTTACGGATCTACGATTTACGATTGAGTTCACTGATGTTTTTACAGTAGGAGGCAATGCGTAAACCGTAAATCCCGGATAAAAACTAAAGGGATTCCCAATACATATCGTGTTCTATACATATTCTTTTTCTTTCCAGTCAGAGTGGATACTCAGAGAGATCATCCTCACCCTCCTTCACACTCAGAACTTATAGCTTAAAACTTATAAATAAGTGTTTCTGAATCATTGCCTATATCATGTCCGGTCGTATTGCAGAGATGTGGTATAGGATGTATCTAAACATGTATCCATAAAATGATTTTTTATGATTCCTTCTCCCGAGAAAGGGATTACCTGTAGAGACGCACGGCGTGCGTCTCCGCGGTGTGCGTCTGAACGGCTTACATCTGCGCGGTTCAGGTCCGATCCAGGAGCATGCGTCTCTGCAATATACGTCCGACAAAAAAAGCATTCCACATGGTCGATACATTCCCATTCGGCGTGCTGAGACGCACGCCGTGCGTCTCTACAGGATACCGGAAGAACATATATACAATAAATGGTGAATATTTGCTTAACTTATAACTTAAAAACTTTATCAAAGTCTGTGCTCGGAGAGATAACGCTCTGCCTCCATAGCGGCGCGACATCCCGAACCGGCAGAGGTGATTGCCTGACGGAAATAAGGATCGGCCACATCACCGGCAGCAAATACACCAGGTACATTGGTACGCGTAAAGTGTCCGGGCGTGATGATATATCCGATATCATTGGTTTCCACATAAGGCTTAAAAATATCCGAATTCGGTGTATGACCGATGGCCAGGAAGAATCCGTCTATCGCCAGGTCGTAGCGATATTCATCCGGCTCTCCGATACGACGTACCAGATGTACACCCTCTACCCCGTTTTCACCATAGAGCCCTACAGCATTGTGTTCAAACAACACTTTGATCTTCTCATGTTCCATCACGCGCTCCTGCATGATCTTCGAAGCACGCAGGTAAGGCTTACGCACGATCAGGTAGACCTGTGAAGCCAGACCTGCCAGGTAAACAGCCTCTTCACAAGCGGTGTCTCCGCCTCCCACTACAGCCACGATCTTCCGGCGATAGAAAAAGCCATCGCAGGTAGCACAGGCACTGACACCCATACCGGCATATTTCTTCTCATCTTCCAGGCCCAGATAGTTGGCACTTGAACCGGTAGCAATAATCACCGTATCAGCCTGTATTTCTATATCGTTATTAATAAACACTTTGTGAGGAGTACCGCTGAAATCTACACCGGTAGCCAGCCCCTGACGGATATCCGTGCCAAAACGCAACGCCTGCCGGCGCAGATCTTCCATCATATCCGGTCCCATGATCCCATCGGGATATCCGGGAAAGTTCTCCACTTCGGTAGTCGTCGTCAATTGCCCGCCCGGCTGCAAGCCTTCATACAATACGGGATTGAGTTCTGCCCGTGCGGCATAAATAGCGGCTGTGAAACCAGCGGGACCCGATCCGATGATCAGGCATCTTACTCTTTCTTTTTCCATTATGTTCTTTTTTTATTAACGTAAATCAATGATCTCCGCATCCGGATACTTCTTCCGATCAAATACGAAGACCGATTCTGAAAAATGCTGACCGCTCCGGTAGTCACTCAATACGATCTCACTCCGCGTCTGATCGCGTTGCCAGATCCGGATAAAGAGCGGCTGATAGTTCCGGCGTTCGATATACAATACTAATTTAGCCGGATCTTTCCGCTGGTCCGTAGCCGTCAGTATCACCTCATATATCTCTTTTCCCGCATACCGGGAAGTAGTTCCCAGCTGATAGGTATATCCCTGCTGATAGAGAGACAATACCGCATAGGGATTCATCAGTTGAAGTTCCTCAGCGGCAGGATGGCTGATATTCACCTCATCCGCATCGCTGAGGTAGCTCCATTGGGTCTTTCCGTCGAACCAGGTAACCACATCGTCGGTAGTCAGTACAAACTTATCGCCCTGTAGCCGGATCACCCCTTCGGCCTCTCCCAACAGACGCTGACGGTCGTAAGTTTTCCCAGTAAACACAGCGTGGATACCACCTGCCTGACGGAACACCGTCGCGGTCTTGTCCAGGACTTCCTTAGCCGAAGGCTGCTGCGCCTGAAGAGCCGTCGCAAACCCGATCACGAATAAGCCAATTATATATTTTTTCATCATGTATGGAACGAACGTTTAAAGTAAATTGTTCAGACGCATTTCGAGGTCATTTTCGTCTACACACATCACCTGACGCGCCTTGCTTCCCTCACTCGGACCCACAATACCGGCCTTCTCCAATTGATCCATGATCCGTCCGGCCCGATTGTACCCGATAGAGAATTTGCGTTGTATCAACGAGGTAGATCCCTGCTGATGGATCACCACCAGACGGGCCGCATCTTCGAACATGGGATCCAGCCGGGTCATATCTACATCCAGATCACTGGTCTCCCCTTCCGCTACATATTCGGGCAGGGCAAAAGCCGTGGGATACCCCTGCTGTTTTTTGATATGCTGAGTGATCAATTCTACTTCCGGAGTATCAATAAAAGCACACTGTACACGCACCGGATCGGCCCCTTGCAGGAAGAGCAGATCTCCGCGTCCGATCAGCTGGTTGGCTCCCGGACGATCGAGAATGGTACGCGAGTCCATCATGGCCGACACACGGAATGCTACACGGGCCGGGAAGTTGGCCTTGATGGTACCTGTGATGATATTGGTGGTCGGACGTTGCGTGGCAATGATCATGTGAATACCAATGGCACGTGCCAGCTGAGCAATGCGCGCGATAGGCAATTCGATCTCTTTACCCGCCGTCATGATCAGGTCTCCGAACTCATCAATGACCACTACGATATAAGGCATGTATTTATGTCCCTTTTCCGGGTTGAGCCGCCGGTTGATAAACTTCTCGTTGTACTCTTTGATATTACGCACATGCGCCATTTTCAGCAGATCGTACCGACTGTCCATCTCCACACAGATCGAGTTCAGGGTCTGCACTACCTTTGTTACATCGGTGATGATCGGCTCTTCCTCGTCCGGTAATTTAGCCAGATAGTGTTTCTCAATATCCGAATAGATGCTGAATTCTACTTTCTTAGGGTCTATAAGTACAAACTTGAGCTCCGCAGGATGTTTCTTATATAATAAGGAGGTGATGATGGCATTCAGCCCCACGGATTTCCCCTGCCCGGTGGCTCCCGCAACCAACACGTGCGGCATTTTGCAGAGGTCTACCATAAATACCTCGTTGGTGATGGTCTTACCCAACGCGATAGGCAAATCAAAGGTAGATTCCTGGAATTTCTTACTGCCTATGATGGATTGTCCGGATACGATCTTCGGATTGGAGTTGGGAACCTCAATACCAATGGTTCCCTTTCCGGGGATCGGCGCGATGATGCGGATACCCAACGCGGAAAGGCTCAGCGCGATATCATCTTCCAGTCCACGGATCTTGGAGATACGTACTCCCTGTTCGGGAGTGATCTCGTAGAGCGTAACGGTAGGACCTACCGTGGCCTTGATCGTACTGATCTCGATCCCGAAGCTACGCAGCGTATTGATGATCTTATCCTTATTGGCCTTCTGCTCCTCCATGTTGATGGTAGGCTCACTGTTCTCATAATGCCTCATCAGATCGATGCCCGGAAAACGATAGTTCTCCAGATCCAATTTCGGATTATAAGGCTCCAGTGTGCCCTGGTAATCTTCATCCTCAGCTGCAGCTTCTATCTCGAAACTGGGTTCCTTCTCTTCATCCTCCTTCCTCAAAGCAGGTTTGACAGGAGCAACCATCGGTTCGGCAGGTTGTACCGGATCGAAGCTAAGGGTGATATCTTCCGTGGGCAGTACAGGCTCCGGTTGCTCCGGCGTCAGATCATCGTCTAAAGTAAAAGACACCGGAGTTTCTTCGACAGGAACAAAGGAAGAAGGTCCGTTTTTCTCTTCGTCCAACCCATTCTCATCCGCAGCCGGATCCGGTTGCGGCCTGTCTTCCGGAGAAGATTGCCGGGATGTACGTTTCATAAAACTCAGAGAAAGCAACTTACGCAACCAGATGATGGTACGCGCACTCAGGTAAATAAAAAAACAAAGTGCCGTGGCCAGCAAAAGCAACCAGACTCCCGGTATACCGATCTGCGAAACCAGCCAATTGCTTACATTATATCCGTGCATTCCTCCCAGATAGAGGAAAGAACTGTCGTAATATCCCTTGAAAGCAAATCCCAGAAAGACGGAGAACCAGATCAGTGCCAACGAACAACCGATGAACCAACGCCAGAGCCGGAAGGCACGTACACGCATCAGCTTCAACCCGGCAACTGCCAGAAAAAGTAAAATGAAATAGGCCGGCACCCCGAAACAATCATTGATCAGGTAACTGGCCAGTTGCGCGCCACGGGATCCGGCGTAATTCTGTACCCGGTTGTCCGTAGAAGCCAGTTCCTGCGGATCGCCACTGTCCAGGATGCTCTGATCCGCTGCTCCTGTAAAGAAAAAAGAAGAGAAGGCCAGGAGCAGGTATACCGAGAAAATGACCAATACCAACCCTACGACAAACTGGAACGTCTCGTTCCTGAAAAATGCGAAAAGTCTGAAAGAGGAAAACCGTTTTCTCTCCGGTTCTTTATCTGATTTCTTTTTTGCCATGAATGAATGTTGCCTGTTTAGAAAATACCATCGTGCAAAAGTAATAAAAAAAACAATTGTTCCTCGCGACAATAAACAGTTTAAGGATTTATAGGGTATTTACGATTTACTGATTACGATTCACGTTGCATGGCTCTACAAGCAACTCCCATCGTAAATTGCAATTGACTTCGTCGATCGTGGCCTCGTTAAATCGTAAATCAGTAAATATCTTGTTTGAAAATCCTAACTGCTACCCCAGGTTTCGCTACTTTTTTTACCTTTGCGTTTCAATTAAAAAATGTATGAAAAGAGAAAGTCAGGTTATATTTGACAGAAACACCATTGAATTTGTGACAGTAGCTGCCGAGTTTTGCGGCTTTCTGGAACGCGCCGAAGGTATAGACAGGCATACCTTTGTGGATACTAACCTGAAGATATTACCGCTGCTCTACCTGAAAGCCGCTCTGCTTCCCCAAGTGGAAATGCTGGGTGAGGAAACTCCGGAGACTTATGTAACGGAGGAGATCTACGAGATACTGCGTATGAACATCGCCTCCATACTGGGCGAGAAGGACGATTATCTGGAGGTATTTCTTCCGGAGATGGCTTACAGCGATCAACCGATCAAAAAATGTATATCCGAAGACCTGGCCGATATCTATCAGGATATCAAAGATTTTATTTTCGTCTTCCAGCTGGGTCTGAACGAGACCATGAATGATGCCTTATACCTGTGCCAGGAAAACTTTGGCATGCTCTGGGGACAGAAGCTGGTAAACACCCTACGGGCCCTGCATGATGTCAGGTACCATGTGGATACGGAAGACGACGAACACCAATGTGACGATGACTGTGATTGCCACAATCACAAATGAGAGAACCCAACATATGATTATCAAACGAAGCATAACCAAAGAAGATATCAGAGACTTGCCCAAGGCCGCTTTTCCGGGAAGGATACATGTAATCCATACCGAAGAAGAAGCCTGCAAAGCAGTAGAGTATCTGAAGACCTGTAAAGTAGTAGGTATCGACAGTGAGACACGTCCCTCTTTTACCAAAGGGCAAACCCATAAAGTAGGATTACTCCAGGTATCCTCCGGTGAATGTTGTTTCCTTTTCAGGCTTAACCACACCGGGCTCATACAGCCGATCATTGACCTGCTGGAAGACCCGGACTTGCTGAAAGTGGGCCTTTCACTGCACGACGATTTCAAGATGTTGTACAAACGCGCGTCTTTCACTCCGGAAGGCTGTGTGGAGTTGCAGCACTATGTAGATCAATTCGGGATATCGGACAAGAGCCTGCAAAAAATATATGGTATTCTTTTCGGAGAGAAGATATCCAAGACACAGCGATTGTCCAACTGGGAGGCAGACATCCTTAGTGACAAACAAAAGGTATATGCCGCAACCGACGCGTGGGCTTGTCTGCAGATCTACAACCGCCTGGAAGCTCTGAAAGAAAGCGGTGACTACCAGCTGGAACCCGTTCCTGTAGACATACCCACCACACAGGAGGTACACTCCGAGACCCCCTGATGTCCCTAACCCTAAAATGTAACTGCATGTCTTATCATAAAGTATATCTCAAACCCGGCAAAGAAGAATCACTGAAAAGATTTCATCCCTGGATTTTCTCAGGTGCCATCGCGCGCATGGAAAGTATCCCGGAAGAGGGAGAAGTGGTAGAGGTATATACCAGCCGCAAAGAATTTATCGCTCTGGGACATTACCAGATCGGAAGTATCGCTATACGGGTACTGACTTTCCGGCAGGAACCTATCGACAGGGATTTCTGGAAACGCAAACTCAGCATCGCGCTGCAATTGCGTACCAGTATAGGCGTAGCCGGACGTGCCGACAACGATACCTATCGCCTGGTTCATGGAGAAGGAGACAACCTGCCCGGACTGGTGATCGATGTATATGCGCACACGGCGGTGATGCAGGCGCACTCTGCCGGCATGCACCTCGATCGTATGGAGATTGCGGAGACCCTTGCCGAGGTAATGGGAGACAGCATCCGGAACATCTATTACAAATCGGAAACGACTTTGCCCTACAAAGCGGATCTCTTTCCGGAAAATGGTTTCCTGAAAGGAGGAAGCAACGACAACATGGCTACGGAGAATGGGCTGAAATTCTATGTAGACTGGCTGAAAGGACAGAAAACCGGTTTTTTTGTGGATCAGCGGGAAAACCGCGCGTTGCTCGAGCGCTATTCACACGATCGTTCTGTACTGAATATGTTCTGCTATACCGGTGGATTCTCTTTTTATGCCATGCGCGGAGGAGCCAGATTGGTGCATTCGGTAGACAGTTCTGCCAAAGCCGTAGACCTGACCAACAAAAACGTAGAGTTGAATTTCCCGGGTGACCCCCGCCACCAAGCCTACGCGGAAGACGCGTTCAAGTACCTGGACCGCATGGGACACCAATACGACCTCATTGTCCTGGATTCCCCCGCTTTTGCCAAGCACAAAGATGCGTTGCGCAACGCCTTGCAGGGATACCGCAAACTGAATGCGAAAGCCTTCGAAAAGATCAGGCCCGGAGGTATCCTGTTTACATTTTCCTGCTCACAGGTGGTGACCAAAGAGAATTTCCGTACCTCTGTCTTCACAGCTGCTGCCCTGTCGGGACGCAGCGTACGCATCCTCCACCAGCTGACCCAACCGGCAGACCATCCGGTGAACATTTACCATCCCGAAGGGGAGTACCTCAAAGGACTGGTCCTGTATGTGGAATAGGAGGCACAGAGATAGGGTGAGACCGGAATAAAGTTAATAAAGATTAATAATAGAAGATTTATGCCGAAAAGCTATGTTGTAAAACATAAAATACTTATATTTGCACTGTGTTTTTCATGGTATTAGATTTAAGGTTAATAAAGATTGGTTGTCGGGATGACAATCAATTTTTTTTTGCCCATATACCAGACCGTTGAGTTCTCAATTCTTCCAGGTATGAACAGGAATCCACGAACCATTTCCTGTTTTTTGAAATACAAACCGATTTGCAGGTTCTCTGCAAACTGAATATATACTCTTTACAGCGCTTAGCGTACGCATTTTTCATTCGGAATGTGTATTAATCAAGATTTTTATGTAAGTTTGCATATACATATATCTATATTCAAACACAAGTAAAATTTACATTAAAATCTGATATCATGAACATTAAATTTCGCTTAATCATCATGAATTTCCTGCAGTATGCTGTGTGGGGTGCCTGGCTCATCTCTCTGGGTGCATACCTGGGCGGGATGCTGGAATTCAGCGGCCAGCAGATCGGAAGTTTTTTCGCTACAATGGGGATTGCCTCTCTGTTTATGCCCGCCATCATGGGTATTATTGCCGACCGATGGATACCCGCGCAGAAACTTCTGGGGATCAGCCACCTGATCAGCGCAGCCTTGATGATAGCAGCGGCACCACAGACAGAATATATACCTCTGTATTCACTGATATTGTTAAGTGTGATGTTCTATATGCCTACCATTTCCCTTTCCAACTCCGTAGCTTACAACGCGCTCAGCAAGGCCGGATTGGACACAGTGAAAGCCTTTCCACCCATCCGGGTATGGGGCACGGTGGGTTTCATTGTTGCCATGATCGGAGTAGACCTGCTGGGCTTCACTCAATCTCCCATGCAACTTTATACCTCGGCCTGCATCTCGATATTGCTGGGAGTATATGCCTTTACGCTGCCCGAATGTCCGATCAACAAAGTGGGTAAGAACCAATCCTGGGTAGACACCATGGGACTGCGCGCATTCACCTTATTCAAACAGAAGAAAATGGCCATTTTCTTTGTCTTTTCCATGCTGCTGGGAGTATCTTTGCAAATTACCAACGCATTCGGGAACGACTACCTGACCAACTATTTTGGAAGCATGGAGATATACAAAGGAACCTTCGGAGTAGAGCATGCCAACATACTGATCTCGCTTTCCCAGATATCGGAGACCCTTTGTATCCTATTGATACCCTTCTTTCTGAGAAGGTTCGGTATCAAGAATGTGATGCTGATCAGTATGTGTGCCTGGGTACTGCGCTTTGGTCTGTTGGGAACAGGAAATCCTGGAAGCGGTGTATGGATGCTGATCCTCTCTATGCTGGTGTATGGAGTAGCCTTCGACTTCTTCAACATTTCCGGATCTCTGTACGTTGATAAGGAGACCGATCCGTCTATCCGTTCCAGCGCGCAGGGAGTATTTATGATCATGACCAACGGGTTCGGAGCGTTTATCGGTTCGTATGCTGCCGGAGTAGTCGTAGACAGGTTTGCATGGCCCACTTCATGGTTTGTGTTCGCCGGATACGCACTGGTGGTAACCATCCTGTTTGCGGTGATATTCCAGTATAAACACAACCCGCAGGAAGAAGTAAAAGTGACCCATTGATGGAAAATAAAGTAGAACTGAAAGTCTTAGATATATCCAACAGCCAGGCACAGGCGGGTGCCTACGCGATGGTTCTGGGAGAGGTGGAAGGAACCCGCCAGCTCCCGATCATTATAGGACCTGCCGAAGCTCAGGCCACGGCTCTGTATCTGAAAGGAATACATCCGCCCCGTCCGCTGACACACGATCTGTTTGCCACAACGGTGTCTGCGCTGGGTAGTGAACTGCTCAGGATCTACATCTATAAAGCCATTGAAGGAGTATTCTACTCCTATATCTACCTGAAAAAAGAGAATGACATCTTCCGGATCGATGCCCGCACTTCCGATGCGGTAGCATTGGCCATCCGTCTGAATGCCCCGATCTTTATTTCGGAAACCCTGCTCGAAAAAGAATGTATACGTATAGAAGAAGAGAGGATATTGGATCCCGAAGAAGAAAGTAGGAGTCTGGAAGCACTGAAAGAGGCATTGGAGAAGGCAGTAAAAGAAGAGAATTACGAACTGGCTTCCCTATTAAGAGATAAAATATTACAAAAGAAATAAGATGCATCTGTTTTACACGCCCGATATAGAGACAGAAAAAGAACTGCCGGAAGAGGAGGCCCGACATGGCCTGCGGGTACTCCGTCTGGAGACGGGAGACACAGTGATGCTGACCGATGGCAAAGGAAATTTCTTCCGGGCACAGATTGGTACTACCACCTCAAGAAAGTGCGAAGTAGAGGTGATAGAGCAGATTGTACAGCCTCCTCTGTGGAAAGGACACCTGCATATCGCTATGGCACCCACAAAAAATATGGAGCGTAACGAATGGTTTGCCGAGAAAGCGACAGAGATCGGTCTGGACGAACTGAGTCTGCTCCATTGCAGATATTCGGAACGGCGGGTGGTAAAGACCGAACGCCTCCGGAAGATCCTGGTTTCTGCCATGAAGCAATCCCTGAAAGCGCGTCTTCCCCGTCTGAATGAAATGACAGACTTTCAGTTGTTCCTGAAGCAGGAGGTTCCGGGACAGAAATTTATTGCTCATTGCTACGCCGGAGAAAAACCGTTTCTCCAGGAAGTATTGCAACCGGGAGACGCGACAGTGCTTATCGGGCCGGAAGGAGATTTCAGTGAAGAAGAAGTAGCCCAGGCTGTGGCAGCCGGCTTCCGCCCGGTGAGTCTGGGCAGATCACGGCTACGTACGGAAACCGCGGCCCTGGTAGCTTGTCACTTGTTGAACATGCGCAATCAGATCACAGAATAGAGGATAAGGGCCGGATCGGGTTTTGCCTGTTTCTGTAGGAGGTATATAAATCAGGAACAGAGCCGGGGAGCCAGGACTGCCAAATTTTACATATATGTTACGTATTACATTCTAAATAAATAGTCTATGTTAAGAAAAATGTTTTTCCGGTTTTCGGTACTTATTCTACTGATCGCAACCGTAAGTTCTTGTTCCAAAAAAGCAGGAGAGTATACTCATGTTATCCCATCGGATGCGATGGTAATGTCTATTGATCTAAAATTCCTGACCGACAAAGCCGGGATACAGGGAGATGACGCGGAACAGATGAAACAGACCCTCCTGGGCGCGGTAACCCGAGGTACCGATGCTTCTACCCGGTCTCAGATAGAGAAAGTAATCCGCAACCCTTCCGAATCGGGAATAGCTCTGGACGAGCCGTTCTATATATTCAGTTCGCCTACTATCCAGGGGAATGTTGCCATGACTATCAAAGTAAGCAACGTCAAGAACTTACGCAATACGCTGGAAGCATTCAGCACAGTAAGCAGCCAGAACGGTTATGAGTATGTAACCCTGGGACAGCGCGGTCCATTACTGGCTTTCAATGAAACGACCGTTCTGATCTTCTCCAACAACTCTATGTCTGTTGATGAAATGCATCGCAACGCGGAGAAACTGATGAAGCAGACCGCGGAAAATAGTATCCGTGAGAAGAAAGGCTTCCGGAAGATGACAGATCAGAAAGGAGAGGTTGCTTTCTGGGCACCTTTCTCCGCTTTTCCCAATGCCGAGATCCTGAAAAACAGCATGGCTGTACCTGCGGAAATAGATCTGGAAGAAATATCCGTTATAGGTGGTTTCTCTTTTGAAAAAGGGAAAGCAGTGGCTGAGGTCGACTATTATACAGAGAATAAAGAGGCTAAAAAGCTTTTGGACAGACGTTCCGATGCCATGGGTAGTATCAGCAATACGTACCTGAAGAACCTCCCTGCTTCTACGCTGGGCTTCATGAGTTTCTCGATCCATGGAGAAGAGTTGTATAAGATGTTACAGGAGAACCCGGAGTTCCGCCGCGCCATCCCGGGAGAGGCGACGGCACAACTGGAATCTGTGTGTAAAGCATTCAAAGGAGACATCACCCTGGCACTAACCGGAGTATCTCTGGATCGCCGGTTCAATCCGAACCCCTCCTTTGTGATGCTGGCAGAGGTAAAAGACAAAGAATCTATCCGTGAGTTGCACAGGCTGATCGAAGAGGAAGGGGCAAATATACAGATCCGCAAACGGGGAGAGGGTGAATATGTGATGTCTGTGGATATGGAGATCTTCCTGGGAGAAAGAGACAATACCTTCTATGTGACCAATGAACTGTCGTTGCTGGCCAACTTAGACAAAGGATTGGACAAAAGCATAAAAGATGCTTCATACGCATCTCATGCCAAAGGCAAAAGTATGTATGGAGTGGTAGATATAGCGTCTATTTTAGAGATGCCTTTAGTGAAACTGGCTGCCGGTATGGGAGGTGAAGAAGCACAGACCTATTATCAGTTGGGATCTCTGTTCGAGTATATGGAATTCTATGTAGAAAAAGACAGTAAAACGACCTTCGTGCTACAGATGAGCAACAAAGAAACAAACGCTCTGAAGCAGGTGGTGGATTTTGCGAGAGGCTTTGCCGGTCTGTAACAGCAGCCCTATGAATCAGATACTATTGCAGCAAACACTTCCCGAGGTGTTTGCTGCACGTGATCCCCTGCCTTCCGACATCTGGCAACAGGATGTCATTTTCAGCAAAGGAGAAAGGCACCTGATCGAAGCCGCTTCGGGTACAGGAAAATCGTCTCTGTGCAGCTACCTGTACGGATACAGGAACGATTACCGGGGAATCATACGTTTCGATGATACAGATATCCGCTCTTTTTCAACAGCAGACTGGGTGGCCACCCGGCAGCGTACATTAAGTATCCTGTTTCAGGATCTCCGTATTTTCCCGGAACTCACGGCACTGGAGAATGTACAACTGAAAAACCGGCTCACTAGGTACAAAACAGAGGAAGAGATCCTGGCTCTCTTCGGAGCATTGGGCATCACGGATAAAGCACATACCCCGGCCGGGAAAATATCCTTCGGCCAGCAACAGCGGGTAGCATTCATCCGATCCCTCTGCCAACCCTTTGATTTTATCCTGTTGGATGAGCCCATCAGTCACCTGGATGATGAAAATGGCCAGATCATGGCAGAGATCCTCCTGGCAGAGGCAACTACGCAAAACGCGGGTATCTTAGTAACTTCCATAGGGAAGAATCTGCCTCTGGATTACACCTATATATGGAAATTGTAATTTCTTCTGTTTATATAAGAAGGGTAGATAGTCCGGAAAGAAAGCCCTTCATTTACTTATGAAACCCTATGATCCATGAATCGACTTGTCTGGAAACTCCTTCGCCAACATATCAGCATCGGCCAACTGACCGGTTTCTTCTTTGCCAACCTGTTTGGGGTGGTGATCATACTGCTGAGTATCCAATTCTACAAGGACGTGATCCCTCTGTTCAGCGCAGGAGAAAGTTTTATGAAAAAGGACTACCTGGTTGTCAGCAAACAGGTTGATGCGTTCAGTAGTTTCCGTAAAAAAGGGAATACATTTACGGCAGAGGAGATCAAAGACCTCAGCGAGCAGCCCTTTACCCAGGCTATAGGTCAGTTCACCCCTTCGCGTTTCGATGTATCGGCAGGAGTGGGTATGCAACGAGGAGGCATGCAATTCTCTACAGAAATGTTTTTTGAGTCTGTACCTGATGCATTCATAGATGTGAACCTCAACCAATGGCACTTCGATGAAGATACCCGTTCCCTGCCCATCATCATTCCCCGGAACTACCTGAACCTGTACAATTTCGGATTTGCCCAGAGCAGAAATCTGCCTCAACTCTCAGAAGGGGTCATCAGCATGATCGGAATGGATATACGCATACGAGGCAATGGGCAAACAGAGTCATTCAAAGGAAATATTGTCGGATTCTCCAACCGGCTCAATACCATATTGGTTCCGGATGAGTTCATGAAATGGGCCAATAACACATTTGCTCCGAACACGGAGGTCACCCCTTCCCGGCTGATCGTAGAGGTAAACAATCCGGCAGATGCCGATATGGCACGTTACTTCCGGGAAAAAGGATATGAGATAGAGGATGATAAACTGGATGCCGGGAAAATGACTTATTTCCTCCGGTTAGTGGCCGGGATCGTACTGGCAATCGGACTCTTGATCAGCGCCCTTTCCTTTTATATACTGATGCTCAGCATCTACCTGCTGCTGCAAAAAAATACCGTCAAACTGGAAAGTCTGCTTCTGATCGGTTATAGCCCGGCACAGGTGGCCCTTCCCTATCAGGCCCTGACTGCAACATTGAACTTCACGGTTCTGATTCTCTCTGTACTGATATTGGGAAGTATCCGTACACTTTACATGAAAGTCTTATCTCAACTCTATCCCAATCCGGGCAGCCAGAGTCTGGCAACTGTGGTCTGTATAGGAATTCTGTTATTTGCAGGAGTAAGCCTGATCAACCTGATCAGCATCCGAAGGAAAATAAGGATGATCTGGAGAAATAAGGATTGATCTACGGAACAGAAGATTCAGGATTTTTCCTATGTATATCTTAAGTAGATACAATTTATATATGATTTCGTATCCTTCCGATATAGAGTCCGGATTATAGAATATATTTTCCATCGTAAACCGGTATTTTTGTTCTTATGTCTTAGACAAAAAAAGGAGTCACGCCTGACTCCAACCTTTGTTAACCTTAAATCTAATACTATGAAAAACACAGTTGCAAAGGTAAGTATTTCCTTTGAAAAAACAAGTACTGTGTGCGGAAACGATGCAATTATAACACCATTTAAGATTTGCATCCCTTCCTTTCACTTCCTTTTTCATATCTTTGTAGAGTAGAGGATGTGCCTTAGCATAGATGGAGTAAACTTCGCTCTGCGTTCGGTTTTCACTATCTTTGTAGAATAGTAAATGCGGTTCGGACAAAGTTGCAAACGATTTTGTTCTTTGCCTTTCACCTTTGAATCTATTTGTAGAATGATAGCATGCGCCTTAGTATAGTTAAAATAAACTCTGCTCTCGGCTCTCACTTTTTTATACACTTAATTTGTCAGACAATGCCAGGATATGACCTGATCACTATATTGGGGCCTACTGCTTCAGGAAAAACAACTTTTGCCGCTGCACTTGCTCATGAACTGCAGGGCGAGATCATAAGCGCGGATTCCCGACAAATATACAGAGGGATGGATCTGGGAACAGGAAAAGACCTGCAAGACTATATCGTAGAGGAAGAAACCATTCCCTATCACCTGATAGATATTGTGGAACCGGGTTACAAATACAATGTATTTGAATTTCAGAGAGACTTTCTGGCTGCTTACCAGGATATCAAAGAGAGAAAAAAATACCCGATCCTTTGCGGAGGTACGGGAATGTATCTGGAGTCGATCCTGAAAGGGTACAGGCTGCTCCCGGTCCCCGAAAATACCGTACTGAGAGAGAAGCTGGCAGACAGATCCTTGTCCGAACTGACCGAAATATTAAGTTCATACAAACAACTTCACAACTCTACAGATGTAGATACGGTGAAAAGAGCGATTCGCGCCATCGAGATCGAGGAGTACTATCGGGAGCACGAACGGGAACACAGGGACTTCCCGCAACTCAACAGCCTGATCGTAGGCATCCGGATAGACCGGGAACTACGCAGGGAAAAAATATCACGTCGCCTTCGTCAACGCCTCGAAGAAGGTATGGTAGAAGAAGTCCGTAGATTGCTTACCCAAGGACTTACAGCGGCAGATCTGATCTACTATGGTCTGGAATACAAATACCTGACCTTGTATGTGACCGGAGCGTTGACCTACGAAGAGATGGTCAGTCAGCTGGAAATAGCTATCCACCAATTTGCCAAGCGGCAGATGACCTGGTTCCGGGGCATGGAGAAACGAGGCTTCACCATCCATTGGATAGATGCGACCCTGCCCACACAGGAGAAAATAGATAAAGTTATAAGTTGTAAATTAAATAAGTGTTTATAAGTAATTGTATGTATTATGTTCCTTTATGCTATAGAGACGCAAAGAGATGTACGATTGGACGATTGACGATGTACGATTGAAATTACATTTTGTAAATCTCAATATATTACATTTTAGATGCAAACA
>JAJBTC010000142.1 GCA_020861095.1 Bacteroides sp. | reverse complement strand
CATAGTACTTGACTCGATAAATCAACTTACACTCACATAATGCGGATTAATTAGTCGATAATGACGTTTAGTACAATTGTCCATTGGTAAAGCATATGTCATTCCGCCCTTTAAAGTCCGAATAAAAGAGCGGATAAAATTTAAACAGGCAATAAATATACCTGTCTTCGAATAATTGTTTACCTTTGACCGCTGATTTTTTATGTTTATTCCTATATAATATATTATGCCAACTATTTCGATCCGCGGAACTGAGATGCCTGCATCTCCCATCAGAAAACTGGCTCCTCTGGCCGATGCCGCCAAGCAACGGGGAGTCCATGTCTTCCACCTGAATATCGGACAACCCGATCTCCCTACCCCTCAGGCCGCGATTGATGCCATTCGTAACATAGACCGGAAAGTGCTGGAGTACAGCCCCAGCGCGGGCAATCGCAGTTACCGGGAAAAACTGACCCATTACTACGCTAAATACAACATCTGCCTGGAAGCAGATGATATTATTGTGACTACCGGCGGATCGGAAGCTGTATTGTTTGCTTTTCTCTCCTGTCTCAATCCCGGAGATGAGATCATCGTTCCGGAGCCTGCCTATGCCAACTACATGGCTTTTGCCATCTCTGCTGGAGCGGTAATACGCACCATTGCTACTACCATTGAAGAGGGATTCTCTTTGCCTAAGGTAGAGAAATTTGAAGAACTGATCAATGAGCGTACCAAGGGTATCCTGATCTGTAATCCCAACAACCCGACCGGCTATCTCTATACCCGTCGGGAGATGGACCAGATACGTGATCTGGTGAAGAAATACGATCTTTTTCTCTTTTCCGATGAGGTCTACAGAGAGTTTATCTATACCGGATCGCCCTATATTTCGGCTTGTCACCTTGAAGGGATTGAAAACAATGTGGTATTGATCGACTCTGTATCCAAAAGATATTCCGAATGTGGCCTCCGTATAGGGGCGCTGATCACCAAGAACAAAGAGGTGAGAAATGCCGTTATGAAATTCTGCCAGGCCCGTTTGAGTCCTCCGCTGATCGGACAGATTGCTGCCGAGGCTTCTTTAGATGCGTCGGAAGAATATTCCCGCGAGACGTATGATGAATATGTCGAGCGTAGAAAATGCCTGATTGATGGCCTGAACAGGATTCCGGGAGTATACTCTCCCATACCTATGGGAGCTTTTTATACAGTGGCCAGGTTACCTGTAGATGATTCGGACAAATTCTGTGCATGGTGTCTTTCCGACTTCGAGTATGAAGGAGAGACTGTGTTCATGGCTCCTGCTTCCGGATTCTATACGACACCCGGAGCCGGATACAATGAGGTACGTATCGCTTATGTGCTGAAGAAAGAAGACCTGACTCGTGCGCTGGTTGTCCTTAGTAAAGCACTGGAGGCATATCCCGGACGAACAGAATAAAGAGAATGTACGGGGTACAGATATACAGATTTACGATGTACAGATTTACGATGTACGATGTCGTAAATCACTTTGTATCTTCAACCGTACTCTGTAAATCGTAAATTAGTCAATCGTAAATCATTTCAGGTGGCATTTGAATTATTTATAGCCAGACGTATGTATCGTAACCAGAAGGGCGGGAAGCAAGTCTCTCGTCCCGCGGTGTTCATAGCCATGGTGGGTATAGCTATCGGCTTGGCTGTAATGATCGTATCTGTGGCGTTAGTGATCGGATTTAAAAAAGAGGTACGGGGCAAAGTCATTGGGTTCGGCTCACATATTCAGGTAACCAACTTCGACGGTGTCCGTTCGTATGAGACGCATCCCATCGCGGTGACCGATAGTATGATACAGGCACTCTCTGCCTATCCCAATATCCGGCACGTGCAGCGATATTCCACCAAACCGGGTATCATAAAGACCGAAGATGCGTTTCAGGGGATGGTGCTTAAAGGAGTAGATCAGGATTTTGACGATCACTTTTTCTGTGATCATCTGCTCGAAGGAGAGATGCCGGTCTTCAGTGATACGGCCTCATATACCCAGGTATTGCTATCCAGGTCCATCGCGGACAATCTGAAGATTGGTGTCGGAGATCGTATCTATACCTATTTCATTCAGGACCAGATACGAGCCAGACGCCTGACGGTGACGGGTATTTATCAGACCAACTTTGCTGAGTACGACAATCTGTTCCTGCTCACCCATATCCATACAGTGAACCGTCTGAACAACTGGGCCGCAGATCAGGTCAGCGGAGTCGAGTTGCTGGTAGAGGATTACAAGGATCTGGAAGAGACTGCCTACCGGATTGCCAGAAATACAGACAATCAGCGCGATGCCTACGGAGGTATCTATTTTGTGGGGAACATAGAGCAACTCAATCCACAGATCTTTGGCTGGCTGGAGTTGCTTGATCTGAATGTCTGGGTCATTCTCATTCTGATGACAGGTGTAGCCGGATTCACTATGATCTCCGGTCTGTTGATCATTATTCTTGAACGTACCCATATGATCAGTATCCTGAAATCCCTGGGAGCCAATAACCTGAGTATACGTAAAGTCTTTTTGTGGTTCTCTGTGTTTCTCATAGGAAGGGGTATGTTCTGGGGAAATCTGATCGGAGTGGCATTCTGTCTGATACAATCGCACTGGGGCCTTTTCAAATTAGATCCCGAATCCTATTACGTAGATACAGTTCCCATTGCCTTCAATCTCCTTATCTGGTTGTTGCTCAATATCGGCACGCTGTTGGTTTCGGTATTGATGCTTCTGGGGCCTTCTTACCTGATCACACGTATCGAGCCGGCAAATTCGATGCGTTACGAATAGGGAGCGGATAAGTTGTAAGTTTTAAACGTGGAAGCCACTTCGGGGTAAGAGTTTACAATCTGTAATTTTATCAAAGAATATACGGACTTTTCAGACATTCTCTTTGATACAATTCACACCCTAAACTTACAACCCATCACTTACTACTTATAGCTCATAACTCCTTCTTACTTTCTTGTAAAATCTCCCCGTCCTCTTACTTTACGATACAGACTGAACTTAAAAGATTGCAGAGGCTGTAGCAGATCAAAGACCGGCAGAGAGAAGAAATACCGTCTGCTTTCTCCCAGTTCAGCAGCGGTCTTGTTTATGATCACTCCCTGCATCCCTAAACGGAGTATCCAGATCAACAGGGATATGCCTGCTGTCAGCCAGTGGTGTGTATATACTCCCCAGGCTATCGTGAGTACTACGCCGAGGTAGAACAACAAACGTGAACAGGTTTCGAATCCCAGTAAGTACCTCTGTGCTCCTTTGTAATGGGAGGAAGTGACTTTGTAGTTGACTTTATCCTCTTTAAAGTCTTTGTATCGTGTAAGAGGCTGCATGCGGGTCACTGCCTGCGCGTCGGTCAGCACGCGTGTATTTTCTCCATTCGCCACCTGATTGATAAAGAGATCATCCTCTCCGCGCTGGAGGTTGAGGTATGCCGAGTAGCCTTTGTTGTCGAAGAAAAGTTCTTTCCGGTACGCCATATTTTTTCCCAGCCCCATGTACGGACTACCTGCCAGTGCAAATCCAAGGTAACGCATAGAAATAAACAATGCATCAAATGAAGTCCGTTTGTGGAGCCAGCCTTTTCCGGCATCGTATCCGCTGTATCCCAATACTACCTGTGTACGGGGAGTAAATTCGCGCGCCATCAGACGGAGCCATTGATTACTCACCGGGCAGCAGTTGGCTTCCGTAAATACCAGCCAGTTGTATTTACTGGCTTTGATCCCCAGGGTGAGCGCCAGCTTTTTGCGACTTATGTATCGCGCACTGTCCGGAGTAAAGCTATGATAGAGATGAGGATACTTCTCTTCGAAAAGGGTGAGCACTTCTTCGCTCTCGTCTGTAGACCCATCGTTGATCACAATGACTTCAAATTGCGGATAATCCTGTTCCAGAATAGCAGGCAGGAATCTGCGCAGATTCTTGGACTCGTTCCGTGCGCAGATCACTACAGAGATGGGTTCCAATGTATCGTTGTGATTTCCCAGACCGAGCCGTTTCCGATTGTTGTGGCGGCGGATCCGGTCGTAAAGTCCCAGATAATAGATAAATTGTATGATAAAAAGACATCCTGTTGCAGAGAGAAGAATCAGGTCTGTCGTACTGAGCGTAAATGCTTCCATATATATAATTTTGGTACTGCAAAAGTACATAAATTCATAAATATACAGAGCCTGATCAGGGTATATTTCTATTATTCTTATGTTTGTATTTTCAATCGTAAATCATCCAACGTTCTTTTGTGTTAGTAATCGAATAATGGTACTTACGGAAGAGAGTCATCACTCATTTCTCCGCATCTCCACATATGTATGTTGGCCTTTAACGGCTTGTATTTTCAATCGTACATCGTAAATCAGTCAATCGTAAATATCTTAGTCTTTCCGGTCGAGATATTCTTTTTTGAACATATTTACGAAAAGCAGGAAGAGTGACAAGAGAAGCGGACCGAAAATAATTCCCATAAATCCGAAGATAGACAGTCCGATGATCACCCCGAAGATGGTAACAAGCGGATGCGTATCTGCCATCTTTTTTTGCAGTAAGAAGCGGATCACATTATCGGATTGTGCGATCACGATGAATCCGTATGCGATGAGACCTATACCGTTGCCCACATGTCCGGTGATGGCCAGATAAATGCCCAGAGGCACCCATACCAGGGCGGTTCCTACCACGGGAAGTATGGTGGCAATACAGGTCAGGATAAACATCAGGAAGGGAGCAGGCGCATCGAAAAAATAATAGGCAGCCAGCCCCAATCCCCCCTGTATGATGGCTAAGAGAGGTATCCCGATGGCGTTGGAACGCACGATCAGGTTCACCTCATGCAATACGTGCTGGGTATCGTATTTATTGAAAGGCAATATGTCCCGCATATACGTTTCCATAGGTATACATCCCGTGAGCATAAAATAGAGTACGAACATCAATACGAGCAGATTCATCCCAAAGCTGGTAATGCTTCCAAGCAGGCTTTGTCCCAGGCGGGGAGCAATATTCAGCAGGTTTTGCAGGTTCTCATTGCTCAACAGATCGTAGCCTGTTTTCTTATCAACGATCGCTGCGAATCTCTCTACAGGTGTAAGGATCAGGTTGGGATCCAGGTTCATATTTTCTAACTTGTTGAGAAACACCAGCACAATGAAAGTAAGAGGGATCAGAAAGAACAGGATCACTTCCAGTAACAACAGTAAGGCTGCTATGCTCTTCTTCATCCTTCTTTTCAGGAGCAGGTAAAACATCTGTTTACGGATCAGGATATAGATAGTGAATGCACCCAGTATCCCACTCAAAAAAGGGATCGTATATAAAAATATAATGATCCCTGAGAAAAGGATGATAACGATCAGTGAATATTGCCAGTATCGTTCTTTGAAAGTCATACAGTGATAGAAATAATATGTTCATAAACACACACTGTGGAAAAAGGTTTGAACAAAAAGGCAAACAAAGGGAGTTACGACTGAATTTACAAATATTCTAATGGTAGCATTCACTTATAGAAATGCAACTATGCGTCTCGTATGTTTGCATATAAAATGTTACGCATTGGAATATACAAACCTATTCTTTCTGTACTTTCAATCGTACATCGTAATTAGCTTTGCTGACCGTTGGTTGACTTCGTCGACCGTTGGTTCGTCAAATCGTAAATCTACTGATATACTAATTTACTTTCCGCCGTGCCAAAGAGATTTTCTCCCACTGTAGTCAGCTGATTGCCGGTGACGATTACCTGACGCAGTTTTTCGCATCCCATGAAAGCACCATATTCAATAGCCGTTACGCTTTCCGGAAGCTCCACAGAACCACTCAGACGGCCACAGTTACTGAATACGCGCTGGCCGATCACTTTCAATTGAGAAGGTAGTTTGATGCTTAACAGGTATTTTTTCTGAGCGAAAGTAAAATCGGGCAACTCACTTGCGTTGGTCCGGGAGATATCTACAGATACCAGCATAGGCATATAATCCCGGATCAGTTTGAAATCGGCCTCATCCAGTTTGCCCTCTACAGTCAGAAAATGGATGTCCTTGGGTTGTAGGCCCGCGTTGAGTATTTCCTCTTCCAGACTTCCCATGCTGCTTACCTGGAACGATACCTCCAATGGTTCGCCTTCCAGAAAGGCAAAGTTTTCCCAACGGTTCTTCAGCCGGTATTCATCACTGCTTCCCAGCGGAACAAAGATGGCTGTGATCGTATCTGCCAGAGCTTCCGGCAGTAGGTTGGGAGGTGTTTTCCTGCGGAGCTGACAAACCTTCAGGTTCTCACACCCTTTGAATGCCGCGTCTTCGATATTCTTGATTTTTTCCGAAAGGATCACGTGCCTGAGGGAAGCCTTTCCTTTCACCTCCCCATTCTCGAGTCGGGTACAGAAAGCGTACGCCGGAATAAAGTTGGCCATATATACATAGAACTTATCCGGATGCGTACCCTCTTTTCCGGTATACATACGTATATCCGCATTGGAGAGATCCAGAACCTCCAGCCGCTCAAAACCATCGCGCAGATGGCGGAAATCAATGGCATTGATCTTTCCGGTCAGAGTAAGATGAGTAATGCTGTTGGCCTCTTCTTCCGTCATCATAGAGATCAACGTACCGGCTTTATTCACAAAAAAAGTTTTGCTTACCTGGGCAGAGACTCCCAGCATACAGCTCATCAGGAGCAGAATAAGTGTTCCTCTTTTGGTTGTCATAAGATAAACGTGTAGGGTTTTACGTTGAATGCAGTGACAAAGATAAAAAATATACGCCAAATTTGTAAGGTCTGGTAAAATATACATTAAATTTGTACGTAATTTAGAATTCTCAACTTAACATATACAGATGGACCCACATTTACCTTCAGCCCGTCCGGATCATTCGGAGGCGGAAAAAGAACCTTTCGTGTCTGCTGAGGATACCTTACAGGAAGAGTCTTTGTTACCTCAACCACCGGTCAAGGTATGGCGTTTGCCTGCGACCGCGAGTATTATCACCTACCTGATCGCTTTTTTTATATGCAGTTTCCTGCTGATCTTTCCCATTGGCGGGATCTATGGACTGTTGAGCGGTGACTGGGTTTTCTTTGTGCGGGAAGGTGCTTTGAATCTATCAGACAGCGCGTTACTTATCGAGAGAATGGTTTTTTTGCTGGCCGTGCTGATTCCGGCTCTTGTCTGGATGAAGTATTTGGATAAATATCCGGTCTCCGGTATAGGGCTCAGCCCGAGAGGGAGAGCACGAGATATCGTATGGGGAGCCTTGCTGGCTTGTCTGCTCTACCTGATCGCCTATCCGGTGATCTTGTTGTGGGGACGTGCAGAGATCGTGGGTGTACAGTGGGATATACCTGCTCTTGCCTTCTGGCTACTTATTTTCTTTATCGGTGCCTTCGCCGAAGAGATCATGTGCCGCGGGTATGTCCTCAGACGTCTGATGTATACACGCCTCAATCGTTTCGCCGCCCTTGCCATTTCCTCTGCAATTTTTTCACTTCTGCATTTCCTGAATCCTCATACGGGTTTCGTTCCTTTTCTCAATCTCTTCATCGCCGGACTGATGCTCGGAGCCGCCTATCTCTACACACATAATTTGTGGTTTCCCACACTTTTACATACGTTCTGGAATTGGATACAAGGCAGCGTGCTGGGTTTTAATGTCAGTGGGACCTCAGGGCGTTATTCATTGATAGATCTGAAAATCCAGGAAGATAACCTGCTGAATGGGGGAAGTTTCGGATTTGAAGGCTCACTGCTCTGTACCTTCCTGATGCTGGTCGTTACCGGAGGGATTATCTGGTATTATGAAAGGAAGAAGAGGAACAAAACATCTGATTGATTTACGATTTAACGAACCAACGGTCGACGAAGTCAACCAACGGTCAGCAAAGGGATTGACAATTGACAATTTGAAAGACAATTGATGTAATCCTACGTAGAGACGCATATTTGCGTCTTAGTGTGCTGAATGGAAATTGATATATACACCGCGGAGACGCAACTATGCGTCTCGTATGTTTACATATAAAATGGTACGCATAGGGATTTACAAACATATTCTTTCTGTCATTTCAATCGTACATCGTAAATCAGTAAATCATAAATCTCTTTGCGTCTCTACAAAGAGATAACAACATTGGAGTATTTGTCTTTTCAATCGTAAATCGTAAATCAGTACATCGTAAATCAATCAGGTGTTTTGTTCCACCCCAACCATAGAAAGCTGAATCCGTTTCCGGGTCTGATCAATCCCTGTAATCTTTACCAGGACGTGCTGGTGAATGGATACTACCTCAGACGGATCGGTAATGTATCGGTCTGCCAGTTGAGACAGGTGTATCAGGCCGTTCTCTTTGATACCAATGTCTACAAAAGCCCCGAAGTTGGTGATGTTTCCGACAATACCCGGTACCACCATTCCTTCTCTCAGGTCTTCTAAGGTACGGATGTTGGGATCGAACTCAAATACCTTTATCTGTTGCCGGGGGTCTCTTCCCGGTTTTTCGAGCTCTTTCATAATATCTTTCAATGTCGGAAGGCCTACGGTGGCTGTGACATACTCTTCCAGGCGCAGGCTGTCCCGGAGGGTTTTGTCCGATATTAATTCTTCCAGCGTACAACCTTTGTCTTTTGCCATCTTCTCTACGATCGCATAGCTCTCCGGGTGCACTGCGGTCCGGTCCAGCGGATATTCGCCCTCCGGTATCCGCAGGAATCCCGCGCATTGCTCAAATGCCTTGGCACCCATACGAGGTACCTTCATCAGCTCCTTCCTTGTCCGGAAAGGTCCGTTCTCACTTCGGTAATCTACGATGTTCTGTGCCAGTTGCGGACCCAGACCGGAAACATAAGTAAGCAGATGCCGGCTGGCGGTATTGAGATTCACTCCCACTAAATTCACACAATTCTCCACTGTCTGATCCAGTGCCTTCCTGAGTTTTCCTTGGTTCACATCGTGCTGGTATTGCCCTACGCCAATAGACTTGGGATCTATCTTCACCAATTCCGCCAGGGGATCCATCAGCCGGCGACCGATAGAGACTGCTCCGCGAACCGTCACATCGTAGTCCGGGAATTCTTCCCTTGCCACCGGAGAGGCGGAGTAGACAGAAGCTCCCTGTTCACTCACCACATATACCTCTACCTTCCGGTCAAAAGACTGACTGGTAATAAATTGCTCCGTCTCCCTGCTCGCGGTTCCGTTACCTATCGCAATCGCTTCTGTCCGATAGGCTTCTACCATCTTACGCAGCCGTGAAGCCGCTTCCGATCTTTTGTTCACCGGAGGATGAGGGTAGATATTTTCGTTGTGAAGGAGATTGCCCTGCGCATCCAGGCATACCACCTTACAGCCTGTACGGAATCCCGGATCTATGGCCAGTATGCGTTTCTGCCCCAGCGGAGCGGCAAGGAGCAACTGACGAAGATTGGCGGCAAACACCCGGATGGCCTCGTCGTCGGCTTTCTCTTTCGAGAGAGCAGCAAATTCGGTATCTATAGAGGGTTTGAGAAGTCGTTTGTAAGCATCTTCCACAGCCTCCGCGACAATCTTGCCACAAGCCTGACGGTTACGTACGAACAGTCTTTCCAGCCGTTCGACACATTCTTCATCAGGAACCTGGACAGAGACCTTCAGCAATCCTTCAGCTTCCCCTCTGCGGATAGCCAGCAACCTGTGGGAAGAACAACGTTTCAGAGAGGTAGAAAAGTCGAAATAATCCCGGAATTTGGCCGCCTCTTCCTCTTTACCTTTCACTACTTTAGCTACTAAGGTAGCCTGACGGCCAAAGACAGAACGAAGTACATTGCGTGCCTGCTCATCTTCGCTCACCTGTTCGGCAATGATATCCTGTGCGCCTTGCAGGGCTTGTGCCACATCGGCGACTTCTCCTTTTACATAGTTCCTTGCCTGATGCTCCGGATTTGTCTCACGTTGGAGCAGGATCAGTGTGGCTAAAGGCTGTAATCCTTTTTGTCTGGCCATCTCCGCGCGGGTCTTTCGTTTCGGCTTATAGGGAAGGTAGATATCCTCCAGTTGAGTCGCGTTCCAGGTCTCTTCGATCCGTCGTTTCAGTTCGGTGGTCAACGTCCCCTGTTCGTGCAGCGTTTTGAGGATAGTTTCTTTGCGCTTCTTTATTTCCGTGAGTTTTTCATACTGGTTCCGGATGTCTTCTATCTGCACTTCATCCAGTCCGCCGGTCATCTCTTTGCGGTATCGGCTGATAAAGGGGATCGTGGCTCCTTCTTCCAATAAAGATAAAGTATGAATGATTTGTTTTTCCGCAATACCCAGGGTAGCGGAGATCATTTGTGGGAATAACTGCATAATTGGTGTCATATATGAGGGCAAATATACATATTAATTTTTTTTCATGACGTTAATTTTTTTATATTTGCAGGACTTTATCCGGACCAGACGAAAGCGGAGAGCACTGTTTTCTCCGGGAGAGTTCTTCTGCTTATCAGTGTAATACTTTCTTTTCCGACAGCCGGTTGGGCCGTTCTTACGTTGTCTGCGGATCATCCTATCGGCATCATCACTGCTTGCAATCCCGACACGCAGTGTACGGTAGAGGATATCATGATAGGAGTCTGGTCTGGGATGGATGATGTGCGAATGTATGGTACGCAAATGGGGAGAAGCGATATGGATCGCTCCCCACTATACGGACGGAGTAAGATGCATATCTACCCATCCGGTCAACTAATGGAGAAACATAGTATTTTTATTACGTGATTTAAAAACATACCCATGAAACGATTTATCTGGATAGTGGTCCTGTATCTCTGTGTACTGCCGGTAACAGCGCAGGAGCAGGAAGTAAAGTTGAAATTTATTGAGACCAGTGACATACACGGAAATTATTTTCCCTATAATTTTATTTCCCGGCAGCCCTGGAAAGGCAGTCTGGCCCGTGTAGCCGCGTTGGTAGAGAAAGAACGGGAGGCATATGGTAAAAATCTGATCCTGCTCGATAATGGCGATATTCTGCAAGGACAACCTTCGGCCTATTATTACAACTACATAGATACCGTGTCTACCCATTTGTGTGCGGCTATGCTCAACTACATGGGATACGATGCCGCTACCCTGGGCAATCATGATATAGAGACCGGACGCACGGTGTTTGACCGGTGGATTGCGGATTGCCGGTTTCCGGTATTGGGTGCCAATATCATAGATACCACTACCGGCGAGCCCTACGCACCTCCTTATGTGATCGTGGAGCGGGACGGGGTGAAGGTAGTGATCCTGGGAATGATCACCCCTGCTATTCCGGTATGGCTGTCGGAAAACCTGTGGCCGGGCCTTCGGTTCGACGATATGGAAGAGAGCGCCCGTAAATGGATGGAGATCATTCGTGAGAAAGAGAAACCCGACGCGGTGATCGGACTGTTCCATGCCGGTCAGAGCGAAGTGCTGATGGGAGGTAAGTATAAGGATAACGCTTCACTGACTGTTGCGGAGAATGTTCCGGGCTTCGACGTGGTGATGATGGGACACGACCACCGCCGGGAATGCCGCAAGGTAGTCAACGTAGCAGGCGATTCTGTACTGATCATCAATCCGGCCAACAATGGGCTTGTGGTAGGAGATGTGGAGATCTCTTTCGTATTGGAAAACGGCAAGGTGAAGAGCAAGCAGGTACAGGGGCAACTCACGGCTACGGAAGAGTATGAAGTAAGTGAGAACTTTATGCGGCAATTCGATACGCAGTACCAGGCTGTACAGGAATTTGTCGGTAAGAAGATCGGGACCTTCACGGAGCCTTTGTCTACCCGTCCTTCCTATTTCGGACCTTCGGCATTTATCGATTTCATCCATACCCTGCAACTGGAATTGAGTGGGGCAGAGATCTCGTTTGCCGCACCGCTCTCGTTCGATGCGGAGATAAAAGCAGGAGATATTTACGTGAGTGATATGTTCAATCTGTACAAGTATGAAAATATGCTCTATGTCATGGAACTTACCGGAGAGGAAATAAAAGGATTTCTGGAAGAGTCTTACTCTCTATGGACCAACCGGATGGCCTCTGCCGAAGATCATTTGCTGCTGTTGCGTGAAAGACCGGACGGAGGCGAACGAAGTACATTCCTGAATGCCAGTTTCAACTTCGATTCCGCGGCGGGCATCCTGTATACGGTAGATGTGACCAAACCTTATGGAGAGAAGATCACGATCCTGAGTATGGCCGATGGCACTCCCTTCCGTTCAGACAAGGTATACAAAGTGGCTCTGAACTCGTACCGCGGCAATGGGGGAGGAGAACTTCTGACCAAAGGTTCCGGTATTCCTCAGGACGAACTCACGGAACGCATTGTTTTCTCCACCGATAAAGACCTTCGTTATTACCTGATGGAGTACATCGAAAGTAAAGGTACCCTGGATCCGAAATCCCTGGATCAGTGGAAGTTTGTTCCGGAAGAGTGGACTGTGCCGGCGGCACAGCGCGATTACATCATTTTGTTTGGCGAAGAGAAGGAATGGCCGAACAACTGACGATACCTGCCGGAAGTAAGGCGGAAAAATACGCTTTTCTGCTTCCTCAGATCCGTTCTGTGGTCAGCAATGAGACAAACCGCATAGCCAATCTGGCCAATGTATCCGCCATGCTCAGAGAGATGTTCGGCTTTTTCTGGGTAGGCTTTTACCTGGTAGAAGGAGATCAGTTGGTCCTGGGACCTTTTCAGGGACCGTTGGCGTGTACACGTATCCGAAAGGGGAGAGGTGTCTGCGGCACGGCCTGGGAGAAAAAAGAGCTGCAATGGGTTCCCGATGTAGACCTGTTCCCGGAGCATATCGCGTGCAGTTCGAGTTCCCGTTCCGAGGTGGTGGTCCCGCTGATCCGGAAAGACGAAGTCTGGGGAGTGTTGGATGTAGATAGTGTACAGCTGAACTATTTCGACGAGACAGATACCTACTGGCTTGCGAAGCTATGTGATGAGATCCTGTCGTCTTTGTAAATCCCGGGATTTTATAGAACACCTGACCACAAACCAATCAATCGGAGCTGCCATCCAATAAATAATTGACTCGATAGCAGCTCCGATCCGGACAAGACTTCACAAATCTTTCTTTTCTTTATTCATTTTCTCTTCTCTGGGGCAGATCGGCAGATTCTTTCTTTGTCTTGGAGACAATCTTTTCCAATGCATACCGGATCGTAGGCCGGTCAGCGGGCATAGAGACATTTTCTATATTTTCTCTGCGTACTAAGATCACATACTCATACCCCGGTTCATAATGGAAGCCATCGATAGGGGTATAAAAATATTCCCAGTCGGAGTGGCCGTCCTGACGCACCAGCAGACATTTTTGCGGAGCTACCCCCACACAATCGCCCATTTCGGAAGCGATGATCAATCGTTGGGTATCGCGGGAAGAGCTACATCCCGTCATACAACAGGCAAGCGCGAAAAAAATACGATTACTTTATTCATATAAGATGAATTAGGGTTGTTGTATATATGTTTTATTTCTGAAAAGCAATTTACAGATCTTCCTGGCGGTATTTTTCCATCAGATCGTACAGATGAGGTTGTTGCTCTGCGGGCAGCAGGAACCAGACATTGCGGAACTTAACACGTCCGCTCTCTCTCCATATATAGAGTTCTTCCAGAGGCCTGTCCTGATCCTTATTGGTATAAGACAAGAGCAATACATAATCCGGGGTCACCATCTTTACCATGATCCCACTGTCGTTCCAGTCTCTGTCGTATACAGCACTTCGAAGCAGTCCCGATAGTCGACTGTAGTCTTCTCTGAGCATCGACCGTTCCAGGGATTCATCGTCTGTAAAGATAACCTGTATGGCTGCTATAACATCCGGACGAATAAAAAGTCCGTTGGCATCGGCTGTGATGCCTGTATCTTCGGGAACAGTACCTTCTACCCGCTTGGTGGAGGGGAGCCAACGGCATCCGCTGAGTATACATACCATAAGAACCGGTGTCACCAGAAAAATGCCAGGTTTTTGGAAAAGGTTACTATTGGATTTCATTAGTTGCATATTGCATGGATGAATTTCGGACGTGCATATAATAAGCCATGTACTATCTTATAAGTTCAGTCATTTTGCATTATTTACACAATAGTCGGTCTCAGATAAGAAATATTTTCTTTGTCAGAAAAGAAAAACAACGATTATATATTTTCAAAGATAGCGAAGATAACCAACGCGCATAGTGAAAAACAGGAATTTTTTCTATACGCCCCGTTAAAGAAGGCAAAAGAAAGGGCAAAAAATACCTCTAATAAATGATTTGTGGAACCAACGGTCGACGAAGGCAAAATCCTAACAGCTACTTAGACAAATCCAACTTATTTTTCAACTTTTTTTGCCTGAAGCTCCATAGTTGCTGACGGTTGGTTTGTCCTTTCTCCTTCGCGCCTCTGCCATTCGGATCCGCCCGCTAATGCTCTTGGCCTGTTGTCGGTTGCAGGCACTAAAAAAGGTGATGTGAGTAAAAAAACATAAATGACCGATTTTTGTATGCTTGCAGAAAGTACACATATGAGGTACCGGTATGTTATTTGGATGAATAGTATTTTTCAATTCCTCCAAATCCTGTTATTATTTTATTCCCTCGCGTTTTATGGATAAAGTTATTTAATCGCTTTTCAAATTCTTCAGGTCGTTTCCTGGCGGCTTCAATGTATGCAATCCGGATACGTTTATAGGGATCGGAAAAACGTTGGTAGTTTATCCATACTATTTCATCTTCTTTCAATCTGTCCATTATATCGTTTGGAAAAATAAAAGGGTCAGATAACACATCGTGTATGTTATCCTCCAATCCGGGGTGTATCATTTTATTTTCCAGGAGCCATTTGAGTCGTTCTTTGTTGGCTTGCGAGTATGCGCTTTTAGGCTTTCTGGGTGTGAAACGCTGAATTTTATGTTCTTTATCAAGCGACTTTATCGTACTGTCAATCCATCCGAAACAAAGGGCTTCTTCAACAGCATCGTTGTATGTAATACATTTTTTTCCCGAAGATTTAGTAGGAAAAACAAACCAGATCTCACGAGCAGTCTCAAAGTTGTCAGTCAGCCATTTTCTCCAATCTTCCCGATTCTCAAAATACTTTATTTGATTTTCTATAGTCATAACAGGGCATTCAAACGTATTAATTTATATCCTTTACTCTCATGATAATGAAGCATTTCGTTTATTTTATTTTTATCATAACTCGTAATGCAAGCTGATCAGACATGAACGCCGTAATTTGCTTTACGCAAGTTGTAACAGGTTGATCCGACACATGCAATAGCATCTGCACCTGCTATGTAGAAATCATCTATTTCATTTGTATGGATAAAATTTGTGAACTCCTCACTACTTAACGCATTTCCTTTGTATTTTGTAAAAACAGGTTTTGATACTCTTTTTAAGTCCGGGGCTGATTCAGAGCCGTGCGTATGGGATTTGAAATTCCTTGTACCCGCTGACAAATTTTCATGCCTTATATAAACCACGTGAATATCAGTATGAGCCGTCCAATCCCTGGCTTTAGTTATAGGATCAATTATATCCTTGTAATTCTTTGTGATATCATTTTGAATGTCTATAATTATGAATGCTTTCTTCCATTTTATTCCTTTTTTGAGCCCTTGCCGGACGGTTTATATGTTGTTTAACGTTTCATTTTGCTTTTCATTGTCCTACTGCGCTTCCACCTGATTGGATGGTTGCCGTCATGGAATGACTCCAACCTTCTTGTTTGAAGCATGGTTGGCGTATTTCCAATGGCGACTGTGGTACTCAGTTGTTTAAGAGCAAAGGTATTGAAAATAAACGTTAGCAGAAATATTTTATCCTCTAATTATACATAACGTTTTTATGCCGCTTGCAGGGATAACTGCAAAGCGGCATACACAACATCTATATCCGACACCATCCTTTATACATTCCTATGGAATTGTCTGCCTGAGCAGGTCTATCCCCTGTGGAGTAATATGCAGGAAATTATAATCTCCATATTTCTTCTCGGAGATCAGGTTGCGCTGGATCAACGCTTCTACTTCCTCCTTCAGTCCCGAAGTGATGTTCTGTATGATCTCCTTTTCCGAGCAGGGCTCATGGATCAGTTTCTCCAGGATACTCTGTTGGATGTGCGTGAGCATAATGCGTTCGGCTTCTTCGGCAGACTCGGTGATCTCCAGCGGTGCCTGGTGATTGATCGGAAAAGCCACTTCGAAATAGGTCCTTTCGGAATCTGTAACAAACCGGGGCTGAGGAGAGCCGTTTTTGCGAAGGGCTTCCCGCATCGTGGGCAGTCCGGAGCCGTTTTTTCCGGTCAGATGTATGTTCTTCAGGAAATCTCCCAGACGAATGTTCCGGTAGTATCGGGGTTTTACCTCTCCCTGTGCCAGAGCCGTTTCATCTACAAAGGGGAGCGGACCGGGGCGGTTGACGATGGTGATGCGCCGATGGTCTTCCGTGCCGGGGTGGAGCCGTGAATATCCTTTGTATACCTTGATCTCCACAGGAGTTGGGTCTTCATAACTCTTATGTTCAAAGGCGTTCACCACAGCTTCCTCCAATGCCTGATAGGGGTAGTTCTCAAACCGCTGAACTTCGCTGTCTCCCGTTGAACGGTTGCCGAACTCCTTGATCACATTCGTATTCAGGTAATTCATGATCTCCCTGATCTGGATATGCACCGGACCGGTAAATTGCTTTTCCGCGAAATGGACCCCGTCTTCATCTTCGTATTCGATCAGTGTAGTACGGCACCCCTCCAGCAGGCGGTGGGGTGCCTTGCAGAACAACAGTATCGCGATGTTGAGCAACTGGAGTTTTTCTTTTTCCTGCCGGGCAATCTGGAGTTTGGTCACTATCTCATTCAGTGGCATCTTGAGCGTATGAGAGTAGAAGCTACTTTTGGTTTCCTGCAGATAGGCCTGTATCAGTCCCAGATCCAGATCTTCCAGGGTAGCCTTAGTGTTCACCCGGTTGTCGAAATGGCTGAAAGAAGCCTGTTCCCGCAATCGGTTCTCCATAAAGCGACTGGCCACTTCCGTACCCCCTTCGTGGCGTACGTAGATCTTGTAGGGGGAGAAATTGCCGATCGCACTGGGGGCGGAGTAGGGCTTCTCTTCTCCCGCCGCAACCCAGATGATAGCCACATGTTTGTCTTTGACCTCATCACATACGATGTCCGGAAATATTTTAGGATTGATCCGATGGCACAGATTGGTAAACTCTTTCCGGATCGTCTCCGACTGTTCCTTGGGTATCCCTGCCGGAGGCAGCACCGGAGTCCCGTTTTTTTATCTACTCCAATAACGATGTATCCGCTGCCCTGTTCATGGATGTCATTGGCAAACGCACAGACAGTTTTCAACACCTCTTCCGGGTTCCACTTTTTGAAAAACTCGATCCGTTCCGGTTCAATCAAACGACCATATATCAGGTCATCGGTATTTATAGGTAAAGCCATATCTATAAGTTAATAGTGAAGTCATACATGGTAAACATCTCTATTAACAACCGGAGTGCGAATCAGGTTTTTTAACGTTTGGTTTTCGTGAGGTTTTATGGGAGTGTTTGTATTTCACGAGCTACGACGGTATATCCTATACTATACATTATATATAGGATGTTGGTGTCTTCGGATATCTATTCTATATCGGTGCTATATCACGGAGACGCAAATAGGGAGATGTAAATAGGGAGACGCAAATAGGAAGACGCAAATAGGAAGACGCAACGATGCGTCTCGTATGTTTGCATATAAAAGGGTACGCATAGGGATTTACAACTATATTCTTTCTGTAATTTCAATCGTACATCGTCAATCGTCCAATCGTAAATCTCTTTGCGTCTCTACAACTGGATTATTCTGTCAGGCTACTTACATTTTAAATCGTACATTCGTACATCGTAAATAGCGAAGCGTTTTTACTTTGAACATCCTTTTTCTGCTATTATTAACAGCATCATAAGCCGCGCCGGATTGACGGAAAAAACATTCGTTATCGTATTTGTTCTCTTCATCGGATCCCAAGTATGTGGTAAAAACAGCATTCACCGCAACAAAGATAAAATAAAAAGCAACGGGAATTTTATTTTCTCTTCATTCTTCTTTACCATATCACAAAGAATTTTAACTTTGTATCTTTTATTTCAATACATTACTCATACAACATCTAATATGAAGGCAACACATTATTATCTATGGATATTCTTTTTTCTTCTGGCGGGAAATGGGGGTACAACAAAAGCACAGACTACGTATCCTTCCACACTGGAAGAGGTCACAGTCTTTTTTACAGGAGCAGAACTGATGCACACAGCCAGACCCACGCTGAAACAGGGAGAGAATGAGATCGTCGTGAGCCATCTCAGTTCAAATGTAGACGTCAACAGCATCAAGGTAAAGACCGGAAACGGAGTGATGGTGTCGGCTTTTGAATATTCCGTCAATCATCTTGCCATGAAGACAGAGGACAGTGAATGGGTCAGGAAACTCCGGGATTCATTGGATATCTATACCCAGGCGCTGGAACAACTGGATATCGAGCAAACGATCAATACTACCTTGTCGCAACAGTTGAAAGATGGAATAGGGAAAAATGTTTCCGGTTCGGAGAAAGGGTTAGGTATTGATGAGTTGATGAAGACCATGGAGTATTACGATACGAAATCCCGTGAATTGGAGAAGGAGCGTGTACGTCTCAGCCGGGAAAGCAAACGTCTGACGGAAGGCAGGAGCCGCGTAGAAACTCAATTGCGACAAGAATCCGTAAAGAACGACAAGGAGATCGGAGAGCTCCGTCTGCAGTTGCGTGCCCAGAGAGCCGGGCAGACTTCCGTTTCCGTCAGTTATTTTACGACAGCTGCCGGCTGGGAACCTGCCTATGAGATCTACGTGGAAGATGCCGATGCTCCGATCCGCATTCATTCGCGTGCCAAAGTGAGCCAGACCACGGGGTTCGACTGGAATGAGGTGAAACCTACCTTGTCCAGTGCCCGTCCCGGTGCCGGAAGAAAAGTGGCTCCGCTGTTTTCTGCCTGGTACCTGCAACCTCAGCAACCCATTATACAAGCACGTAGTTTATCTATGGAAGCAGTTCAGAATACTTATTCCTATAATCAGATGAAGAGCTCTCTCGTTTCAGCAGACGCTATCTCTTCTTCCGCCGCACCCTTATATATTGTAGACGGGGTGCCTCTCTCCGCAGAGGATTTCCAGCATATCTCCCCGGACCGTATCAAGAGCATGCAGGTACTTAAGGATGCGAATAGTACCGCCGTGTACGGTTCCCGGGCAGCCAACGGCGTGATTGTGATCGAACTGAAAAACTCTGTAGAAGATTATATCGTAGCCGAAGAGCAATCGTTGGATATAAGTTACGCCATAGATCTGAATTACAATATTCCTGGCAATGGAAAGATACAATACATCGAACTTAAGACAGATGAGGTACAAGCGGAATACAAATACTATGCAACTCCCAAATTAGACAGTCAGACCTACCTGCTGGCTGAGATCTCCGACTGGCACAAACTGAATCTGCTGAGCGGAAATGCCAATATCACCTACAACGGTACCTACCTGGGAGAGACTTTCTTGGATGCTTCTTCTACCGGACAGAAACTCACTCTGACGCTGGGCTCTGATCCGAGAGTGGCTGTGAAGCGCGAGAAACTCCAGGACTATAGCTCTACCCGTCTGGTAGGCAACGATGTTACCCAACAGTTCACTTATCAGATCACCGTTCGCAACAACCGCAATCTTCCGGTGAAGATGGTGGTCAAAGATCAGTATCCCCGATCTACGCAGAAGAACATAGATGTGACCCTGGCACGTAAGGATACTACTCCCTGGAGTGCGCAGAACGAAGACGTAGGTGTACTCTCCTGGGAGGATGAATTCGCACCTGGAGAAGTGAAGACTTATCGCCTGAGTTACAGCGTGAAATATCCCAAGGAACTACAGCTCGACCTATAAAGAGATTTACGATTTACAGATTTACGATTTACGATTGAAAATACAAATAGATCAACGTTAACATCCACTTGTAGAGACGCACGGCGTGCGTCTCCGCGATATATCTATTTTTTCAGACAGAAGAACAAAAGAACAGATAAGAGTTTTAAG
>JAJBTC010000048.1 GCA_020861095.1 Bacteroides sp. | reverse complement strand
GGTAGACATTGCATATTTATAAATTTAATCGGTAATAATATACAAAATCTGTTCACTTGAATGTGTTTTTATACAAGAAAAGAGACGGACTTTTACCGGTACAACTCCGAATCCTTACCCGGAGGACTCCGAATCCTTACTGGTAAGGATTCGGAGTCCTCCGGAGAGGGTTCAATTTTCCGTCGGAAAAGGTCTTTTTTCTCTGGAACAGGCATTCACACAAACACATGAAGGCTATCTTTTCTATACTTAACATCTGGCTCCACCTTATCATACATCAGCAACGCATATTACTTATTATCCAATGGCACACATTCGCACACAAAAAGTATCTATCTGATTTTATCTAAATAGATTTCCTTCGGTTTTTTCCGGTTTCTCTTTTCCGCCTGCGGAAATACTTCATGGAAAAGACCTCTGAAAATCATTTTGTCAATACATATACAAATTGACATTCTGCCACAGCGGAGAGTTCAGGTTCGCCCCGCATTAAACCACGCTCTTTGTATGTATCCTCCGGATCGGAAGAAAAAAAGCCCATAGATCATAGAACCGACTTTCCTTTCAGAGCCTGTTTGTATTTTCGGTGAGACCCCCATCGTCCACCCGACAGTCTGCGAAGTCGGGATTTACACCCGCTCCGCGATGTATACATAAAAATTAAACAGGAAAAAGGAGAATGATTCAAATAAAACCCCTATTTTTGCGCTTCATTAAACTTAATAAACCGGAGATCAGAGAACTTACTCCGTCTGCGGCCACAATCCCCAAAACATCTATATGGATAAATTCAGTTACGCTATCGGCCTGGGAATCGGCCAGAACCTCTTGAGTATGGGTGCCAAAGGCATCGCGGTAGAAGATTTTGCGCAAGCGATCAAAGATGTCCTGGACGGCAATCAAACGGCGATCAGCCATGCCGAAGCGCGCGAAATTGTCAATACTTACTTTGCAGAAATGGAAGTACAGATCAACGAAGCGAATATACAGCAGGGACAGGCTTTTCTGGAAAGCAACAAACAACGGGTCGGTGTAGTAACCCTTCCCAGCGGTCTGCAATACGAAGTGATCAAAGCAGGTACAGGCAAGAAACCTCAGGCCACCGATCAGGTAAAATGCCACTACGAAGGAACACTGATCGACGGAACGCTGTTCGACAGCTCCGTACAACGGGGACAACCCGCTGTTTTCGGTGTGAACCAGGTGATCCCGGGATGGGTGGAAGCCCTGCAACTGATGTCCGAAGGTTCCAAATGGAAACTTTATATCCCTGCTGATCTGGGCTATGGCGCACAGGGAGCGGGAGAGATGATCCCTCCCTTCAGCACACTGATATTCGAAGTAGAACTCATAGAAGTATTGTAACTCTAATAACTATAAATGTAAAGCAACAATGAAAAAAGTAACTTTTTTTATGGCGGCAGCTGTCGTAGCTACTCTGTTCTCCTGCACGGCACAAAGTCCCAAAGCTAATCTGAAAACCGAATTAGACACGCTGACCTATGCGATTGGTCTGGCACAAACCAATGGACTGAAACCTTACCTGATCCGTCAGTTAGGTATGGACACTACGTATATCGATGAGTTTATCAAAGGATTGAACGAAGGTACCAGAAAGACCTCGGACAAAGAAAAAGCGTATGTGGCAGGTCTGCAGATCGGACAACAGATCAGCAACCAGATCATTCCTAACATCAACCGCGAGATCTTCGGCGAGGATTCTACCAAAACGATCGACCGTGATAACTTCATGGCGGCTTTCATTACCGGAACCCTGGAAAAACCGGGTATCATGACTGTGGAGATGGCACAAGCTTACGCACAGACCAAGATGGAGGAAGTGAAAACCAAAGAGCTGGAAAACCAATACGGAGAGAACAAAGCCGCCGGTGAGAGATTCCTGGCCGAGAACAAAGAAAAAGAGGGTGTTATTACTACCGAAAGCGGACTGCAATACAAGATCCTTACGCAGGGAAAAGGAGAAGTACCTGAAAGCACTTCACGCGTGAAGGTAAACTACCGCGGTACACTGATCGACGGAACAGAATTCGACAGTTCTTACGATCGCAACGAACCGACTACTTTCCGTGCCAACGCGGTGATCGCCGGATGGACAGAAGCACTCACCCTGATGCCTGTGGGTTCTAAGTGGGAACTTTACATCCCTCAGGAACTGGCCTACGGAAGCCGCAAGACTGCCAAGATCGATCCTTTCTCTGCACTGATCTTCGAAGTAGAACTGGTAGAGATCGAAAAATAAATCTCGCTTACCACCGGCTTACCGGAGTAAGGAAAAAAAGGAGATCCATGTCATTATGCATCTCCTTTTTTATTTTTTCTTCCATAATCAGACTGAAATTAAAATAATTCTATATATTTGCTTACTATTTGATAAAACTGCAAATTCGCATTAACAGAATGATTATGGAAAAAATAGACAATCTGGACAGGCAGATCCTGGACATCATTTCCCAAAATGCCCGTATCCCATTCAAAGACGTCGCAGCCGAATGTGGTGTCTCCCGCGCGGCCATCCATCAACGCGTACAGCGTCTGATCGATCTGGGAGTCATTGTAGGGTCGGGCTATCACGTCAACCCCAAGTCATTGGGCTACCGTACCTGTACGTATGTCGGGATCAAACTGGAAAAAGGGTCCATGTACAAATCGGTGGTGGAAGAGCTGCAAAAGATCCCCGAGATTGTGGAATGCCACTTCACCACGGGGCCTTACACCATGCTGACCAAACTGTATGCCTGTGACAACGAGCACCTGATGGATCTGCTCAACAACAAGATACAGGAGATCCCGGGAGTGACGGCCACGGAAACACTGATCTCCTTAGAGCAAAGCATCAAAAAAGAGATCCCCATCCGTATACAGAAATAAAAGATGGAGTTCCTGGCTGAATACCATCTTTCGGGCATTGTTATCGGGATCTGTACCTTTCTCATCATCGGCATATTCCACCCGGTAGTGGTGAAAGCCGAATATTACTGGGGTACCCGCTGCTGGTGGATATTCTTAGTATTGGGTATACTGGGTATAGCCGGTTCGGTGTGGACAGATCACATTCTCCTGGCTTCGCTCTGCGGGGTATTCGCCTTCTCCTCTTTCTGGACCATCAAAGAGATATTCGAGCAGGAACAGCGGGTAAAAAAAGGATGGTTTCCCAAAAATCCGAAACGTACATACAAGTTCTGAAAACCATAATCAACAGTTTTTAGCATAAAATGCTTGCATAATTCGGCCAAATGCCTTAATTTTGTACCCACATTCCTGCCAAGAAGGATGTACGGGCTTTTAGCTCAGTTGGTTAGAGCAACAGACTCATAATCTGGAGGTCCTAGGTTCAAGCCCTAGATGGCCCACCTTCGGGAAAATCAAATAAAGCACTTACTACCTGGTAAGTGCTTTTGTTTTAAAGCCTGTTTACAGGTTGTTTGTATCTTTATTTAGACTTCTTTTTAGTCGGATCTTTCTGTTTTAGAAGCGATAAAGAGATGTACGATGTACTGAACCAACGGTCGACGCAGTCCATCGAAGATCGGCGTAGCCAACCTGGCGGTCAGCAAAGAGATTTACGATTGACTGATGTACGATGTACGATTGAAATTACAGAAAGAATGGGTTTGTGAATCCCTATGCATACCATTTTATATGCAAACATACGAGACGCATCGTTGCGTCTCCGTATTTGCGTTTACAAAGAAGGACATCGGACATCCAGGCGGTCAGCAAAGCTAAAAAGAAGCCTGAAGAAAGACCCAAAATACCTCTGATAAGTTATTTGTGGTAAATGTAAACAGGCTCTTATATACCCAACTCAATAATGCTTTCATGAAAAAATGGCTCTGTTTTTACCTGTGCTGGCTGCTGCTGGTTCCGTTTTCCTGCCGTGGGCAGGGATCGGAAGAAAAAAGTGCGTTACCTGCTGCCGCTCCCGGACAGACCCTTGCGACGGCAGAGCCCGACCTGCCACCGCCCACTCCCCGGAAAAGCCGTACGGCACTCTATCTGGATTCCCTGGGCCTGGTAGATGTAAGGGATCTGGACCCTACCCTCATTGTCCGGCTTATGTATGCTACGGCAGACAACTTCACCGGAGAGGTATTGTACGAAGACCTGCAGGAGGCCTACCTGCAACCGGAGGCTGCCGAAGCACTGGTGCGTGCCCAGCAGGCACTGCACCGGATACACCCCTCCTACAACCTGATCGTATACGATGCCGTACGACCAATGTCAGTGCAGCAGAAAATGTGGAACGTAGTCAAAGGTACTTCCAAAAATATCTATGTATCCAACCCGGCACGGGGAGGTGGGCTGCACAATTACGGGGTAGCGGTAGACATCAGCATCGCAGATTCCTTAGGCCATCCGCTCCCGATGGGAACCGAAGTAGACCATCTGGGCAGAGAGGCCCATGTGAACCTGGAAGATCAGCTTTTGCGTGAGGGAGCGATCACCCGGGAAGAACAGAACAACCGCAAACTGCTGCGGCAAGTGATGCACGAAGCCGGATACCGGGTGCTCCCGACCGAATGGTGGCATTTCGACCTCTACACACGGGCACAGGCTAAAGAAAAGTATTCAATGATTGAATAGAGAAGATCTATGGAACTATCTGCGGCTACCCTCGGTTTTATACACAACCACTGGGAAGACAACACGAAGACACTGGCCCTGCAAGCAAAAAGATATCCGCAGGTAGACATAGCCGTGGCTCTGTGCCAGATACAGGGGCGACAAACCGCGAAACAGAAAATCCCTTCCTGGTACGCCTGCGAAGAGATACGCTACCCGCGTCACCTCTCTCTGGAACAATGTTCGTCGGAGGCTACGGCCCGCTACAAAGCCAGCCTTTGCCAGGGAAATACCCTGACCGATCTGACGGGAGGATTCGGCATCGATTGCGCATTCTTAGCAGAGCATTTCAGAGAGGTACATTACGTAGAACAGCAGCCGGAACTTTGCCGCATAGCAATACATAACTTCTCTGTACTGGGACTGAGGCAGATTGCTGTGCACGAGTCGGACAGTACCGTGTATCTGAAAAAGATGCAACCCGTAGACATGATCTATCTCGACCCGGCCCGCCGGGACGATGCGGGCGCAAAAACGGTGTTGCTCTCCGATTGTACGCCCGACCTTACCCGGATCGGCGCACTGTTACCGGAAAAAGCTAAGCGGGTGATGATCAAACTCTCTCCCATGCTCGATATTACACAAGCCCTGAAGGAGATCTCCGGGGTGTGTGAGGTACATATTGTATCCGTACGCAACGAATGCAAGGAACTGCTTTTCGTACTCTCTTCCGATCCGGTCGCTACTCCCTTACTGACATGTGCAGACCTGGGGAATAAAGAAACTCACTTGTTTTCCTTCACCCGGGAAGAAGAGCGGCAGGCAGCCTGCGAATATACCCCGGAAGTACTCCGGTATGTGTACGAGCCCAACAGCTCCCTGCTGAAAGCCGGAGCCTTCTCCCTGCCCGCGCAAACATACGGGTTGAAGAAACTACACCCGCACAGTCACCTGTATACTTCAGACCAGTTACACACCGACTTCCCCGGCAGAAGATTCGAAGTAGAAGCTATGGGTTCTTTTCATAAAAAAGAGTGGAGATCGCTATTGGGAGACCTGACCCAGGCAAACATTACCGTACGCAACTTCCCGGTCTCCGTAGCGGAAATACGTAAACGGACCAGATTACGGGAAGGAGGGGACACCTACCTCTTTGCAACCACGCTGTCTGACGGACAAAAGGTGTTGATCCGCTGCCGGAAGGCCGGGTGAGCGGTTAGTCTCCCGGATCTGCCGATTTTCCTCTCCCTCAGGAAGGGTGAGTTCATTACCGTCGCCGGGAGCCACGTAATAAGGTCCGGAATGGCATCGCTGATCCGGGCCTGTGTATTTCCATCACTCAGGAAAACCAGCAACAAAGTATATAGGAATTTGTTATGTATCGACACAGAGGTTTGTATGTACCTCATTCATTGTTATGTGTTAATAAAAGGATCCAAACATACTCATTCTTTTTTTAATCCTATCTTTGCAAACAAATAAAGTTCTTTTGAATATACGCTTATGAATCTACTTCTCTTATTAGGCGGCCTGGTCTTTATATTGGTAGGAGCCAGCGGCTTAACTGACGGTGCCGCTTCCTTAGCTGCCCGCCTGCGCATTCCTCCCATCGTGATCGGTCTGACCATTGTAGCCTTCGGCACCTCTGCCCCGGAACTTACCGTCAGTGTATCTTCCGCGTTGAAAGGAAGTGCCGATCTGGCTGTGGGGAATGTTGTGGGAAGTAATCTTTTCAATACATTGGTGATCGTAGGTTGCACCGCGCTTTTTGCCCCCATAGTGATCTCACGCAATACACTGCGCAAAGAGATCCCGCTGAGCATCCTGTCTGCTATCGCGTTGCTGATCATTGCCAACGATATGATCCTGAACGGAGATACGGAAAACATCATCAGCCGTACAGACGGCCTGCTGCTGCTTTGTTTTTTCGCTATATTCATGGCCTATACATTTGCCATGGCTACAGGCAATATCGAAAGCGAACAGGAAGAAGAGATAAAAACAATGCCGATGTGGCGCGCCGGGGTGTATATGATTGCCGGTATGGCCGGATTGGTCTTTGGCGGACAATGGTTTGTAGACGGAGCCAGCGGCATCGCGCGCGCGCTGGGAGTGAGCGAATCGGTCATTGGGCTTACCCTGGTTGCCGGAGGTACTTCTCTTCCCGAACTGGCTACTTCTGTAGTAGCTGCCATCAAGAAAAATCCGGAGATAGCGATCGGGAACGCGATCGGCAGCAACCTGTTCAATATCTTCTTAGTATTGGGATGCAGCGCGACCATCACACCGCTGCATATACAAGGCATCACCAACTTCGATATGCTTTCTCTGGTCGGAGCTTCCGTACTCCTCTGGGTATTCGGAGTATTTTTTGCCAAACGCACCATCACCCGTGTAGAAGGGGCTATATTGGTTGCGGGCTACGTCGCGTATATTACGTACCTGATCTGGCAAGTATAACCGCCCGGGCTCACTGTACGGAGCCCGTTTCTTTCCCGAGGATCTCTCCTTTCCATACAGGAAGACCGCGGGAAAAATCCTAACTTACTGAGCATGAAAGTTCTTTCTCCAATTAGATGGAGATTTGAAGATTATAATGTATCTTTGCAATTAAATATAAACAGAGGATATGTCCGTTAGTATACAGAAGGTCAACACTTCCGCAGAACTGAAGAAGTTCATACGATTTAACTACAAATTATACAAGAATACACCTTACTCCGTACCTGATCTGTACGACGATATGCTGGCTACTTTCAACAAAAAAAGAAATGCCGCATTTGAGTTTTGTGAGGCCGACTATTTCCTGGCTTACCGGGATGGGAAGCTGGTGGGCCGGGTAGCCGCTATCATCAACCACAAGGCCAATGAGGTCTGGAACAAGAAGGAGGTACGATTTGGCTGGATCGACTTTATAGACGACCGGGAAGTCTCAGAGGCGCTGTTGAGAACGGTGGAAGAATGGGGAAGATCCAGGGGAATGGATCATATCCAGGGTCCGCTGGGATTTACCGATTTCGACGCGGAGGGAATGCTTGTGGAAGGATTTGACCAGCTCAGTACCATGGCTACCATATACAACTATCCCTACTATCCGGAACATCTGGAGCAACTGGGATACGAGAAAGATGCGGACTGGGTAGAGTTCAAGATCTATATTCCGGACGACATTCCGGAAAAACACAAACGGATCTCCCAACTGGTACAAAAGAAATACAACCTGAAAATAAAAAAATATTCGTCGGCAAAAAAGATCGCTCAGGACTACGGACAGGCCATCTTCGAACTGATGAATGAAACATATAAGCCCCTGTACGGATATTCGCCACTTTCTCAGCGACAGATCGATCAATACGTGAAAATGTATCTGCCGATCGTGGACCTCCGGATGGTAACGCTCATCACCGATCAGGAAGATAAGCTGGTAGGCGTAGGCGTATCCATGCCTTCGCTGTCTGTGGCGCTGCAGAAAGCCAAGGGCAGGCTGCTACCCTTCGGATGGTTCTATCTGCTCAAGGCCCTGTTCATGAAAAGGCGCTCTCAGGTACTGGACCTGCTGCTGGTAGCCGTAAAGCCCGAATATCAGAACAAAGGAGTGAATGCCCTGCTGTTTTCCGACCTGATCCCCATCTATAAAAAACTGGGATTTGTGTATGCCGAGAGCAACCCGGAACTGGAGATGAACGGAAAAGTACAGGCACAATGGGAATACTTCAAGACCGAACAGCATAAGCGCAGACGCGCGTTTGTTAAAAAGATTGATTGAAAACATGGAAGAGAACAAAGAATTACATACGTCGGAACCCGTTAAGTATACCGACGACAACATCCGCCACCTGAGCGACATGGAACACGTACGCACCCGCCCCGGTATGTATATCGGGAAACTGGGCGACGGTGCGCACCTGGAAGATGGGATCTACGTACTGCTCAAAGAGGTAGTGGACAACAGCATCGACGAATTCAAGATGCAGGCCGGAAAAAAGATCGAGATACGCATCGAAGAGAACCTTCGGGTGAGTATACGCGACTACGGACGAGGCATACCGCAGGGAAAAATGATCGAAGCGGTGAGCGTGCTCAATACAGGCGGAAAATACGACAGCAAAGCCTTCAAGAAAAGCGTAGGTCTCAACGGTGTAGGTATCAAGGCGGTGAATGCCCTGAGTTCCCGGTTCGAGGTACGCAGCTACCGCGACGGAAAAGTACGTACGGCCGTATTTGAAAAGGGGAATCTGCTGAGCGACAAGACCGTGAAGACGGACGAGGAAAACGGAACGTATATCTTTTTCGAACCGGACAATACCCTGTTCGAGAACTATAGCTTCCGCTCCGAATTTGTAGAGACGATGCTGCGCAACTATACCTACCTCAACACCGGATTGGCCATCCTTTACAACGGACAGCGTATCCTCTCCCGCAACGGCCTGGTAGACCTGCTCAACGACAACATGACAGCCACCGGGCTCTATCCCATCATACACCTGAAAGGGGAGGACATCGAGATCGCCTTCACACATACCGGACAGTACGGAGAAGAGTATTACTCGTTTGTCAACGGACAGCATACCACTCAGGGAGGTACCCACCAGAGTGCGTTCAAAGAGCACATCGCGCGCACCATCAAAGAGTTCTACAACAAGAACCAGGACTATACCGACATCCGCAACGGATTGGTGGCAGCCATTGCCATCAACGTAGAGGAGCCTATGTTCGAGAGCCAGACCAAGATCAAGCTGGGTTCTACCAACATGGCACCGGGCGGGGTGACGGTAAACAAGTACGTAGGCGACTTTATCAAACAGGAGGTAGACAACTTCCTGCACAAGAACACGGAGATAGCAGACATCATGCTGCAGAAGATCCAGGAGTCGGAGAAAGAGCGAAAGGCCATAGCGGGAGTGGCCAAGCTGGCCCGGGAGCGCGCCAAGAAAGCCAACCTGCACAACCGGAAATTGCGCGACTGCCGGGTGCACCTCAACGATACCAAAGGAAAGAACCAGGAAGATTCCTGTATTTTCATTACCGAGGGAGACTCTGCCAGTGGTTCCATCACCAAAAGCCGGGATGTGAATACCCAGGCTGTATTCAGTCTGCGCGGAAAACCCCTCAACACCTACGGGCTCACCAAGAAGGTGGTGTATGAGAACGAAGAGTTCAACCTGTTGCAGGCTGCGCTGAATATCGAGGATGGGATCGAAGCACTGAGATACAACAAGATCATCGTGGCTACGGATGCCGATGTAGACGGCATGCACATCCGCCTGCTATTGATCACTTTCTTTCTGCAGTTCTTCCCCGACCTGATCAAAAAAGGACATGTATACATCCTGCAGACCCCGCTTTTCCGGGTACGCAACAAGAAGAAAACGATTTACTGCTATACGGAAGAGGAGCGTATCAACGCTCTTCAGGAATTGGCACCCAATCCGGAGATCACCCGGTTCAAAGGACTGGGAGAGATCTCTCCCGATGAGTTCAAACACTTCATTGGCAAAGACATGCGGCTGGAGCAGGTTTCTCTCCGGAAGAACGATCTGGTAAAGGAACTCTTAGAGTTCTATATGGGCAAGAACACCATGGAACGCCAGAACTTTATCATCGATAATCTGGTTATAGAAGAAGATATCGCATAGCATGAAGAGAGCCATTTTTCCGGGAACCTTCGACCCCTTTACCATCGGACATGAATCTGTGGTACGGCGGGCGCTGACTTTTATGGACGAAATTGTCATCGGGATAGGGGTGAACGAAAACAAGAACACCTATTTCCCTCTGGCCCGAAGAGAGCGGATGATCGCTACTTTCTACCGGAACGAACCCCGCATACGGGTGATGTCGTACAATTCGCTGACCATTGACCTGGCCCGGAAAGTGGAGGCCGGCTTCATCATACGCGGCATACGCACCGTAAAGGATTTCGAATACGAAGAAACCATCGCAGATATCAACCGGAAGCTGGCAGGGGTAGAGACGATCCTGCTGTTTACCGAGCCCGAACTTACCTGCATCAGTTCGACCATTGTCCGCGAACTGCTCAATTACGACAAGGACATTTCTGCATTCCTGCCGGAAGGAATGGAGTTATAAAAAGATAAGAAATGAAAAAAATACTCTATATCCTGTTTGCCCTGACAACCGCTACGTTGCAGGCACAGACAGTCAACGGCCCCGCGGCCCGGAAATTGCAGATGGCGGAATTCGCCATCACCAATCTCTATGTAGATGAAGTAGACGAAGACAGGCTGGTAGAAGCGGCCATCATTGAGATGCTGGAGAAGCTGGATCCTCACTCTACCTATTCCGACGCGGAAGAGGTAAAGAAAATGAACGAACCCCTGCAAGGCAATTTCGAAGGCATCGGCGTACAATTCCAGATGGTAGAAGATACCCTCTTTATCGTGCAACCCGTGAGCAACGGACCTTCGGAAAAAGTAGGGATACTGGCGGGCGACCGCATCATCGCGGTCAACGATACCACCATTGCCGGTGTAAAGATGAGCCAGGAAGAGATCATGAGCAGGTTGCGCGGCCCCAAAGGTACCCAGGTGGAACTGACCATCGTAAGGCGTGGCGTGGGCGGGCCCCTGCGGTTCACCGTGAAGCGGGACAAAATACCTATCTTCAGCTTAGACGCGTCTTACATGATAGAACCCCGCATCGGATACATCCGTGTCAATCGCTTTGGCGCTACCACGGCGGAAGAGTTCTCTACTGCGATGAAAGACCTGCAGAAGAAAGGCATGAAAGACCTCATCATAGACCTGCAAGGCAACGGAGGAGGATACCTCAATGCTGCCATTGATATGGTCAACGAATTCCTGCAACAAAAGGAATTGATCGTATATACGGAAGGAAGGGCCTCCAAACGAAGCGATTTCTTAGCCAAAGGAGACGGAAAATTCAAAAACGGTAGGGTGATCGTATTGGTAGATGAATATTCGGCCTCCGCCAGCGAGATCGTGGCAGGTGCCATACAGGATTGGGACCGGGGTGTGATCGTAGGGCGCCGCTCTTTCGGAAAAGGGTTGGTGCAACGCCCCATTGATCTGCCGGACGGCTCCATGATCCGGCTCACCATTGCCAGATACTATACACCCTCGGGAAGAAGCATACAGAAGCCGTACGAAAGCAGTGCACTGGCTACCGACAGCATACAGAACGAAGAAAGCAATTCACTCCGCTACCGGCGGGAACTGCTCGACAGATACAACCGGGGAGAGCTGATCCACGCAGATAGTATACAGTTTGTGGATTCCCTGATCACCTATACCCTCAGATCGGGACGCGTGGTCTACGGAGGGGGAGGCATCATGCCCGATGTATTTGTTCCGATAGACACGACACTCTATACCAATTACCACCGCAACTTGGTAGCGAAAGGGGTGATCCTGAAGATAACCACGCAATATATCGATCACAACCGCAATCAGCTTCTTTCCACCTACAAGAAATTCGATACCTTCGATGAAAAGTTCGAGGTCGATGAACAACTCCTGGCACGTATGCGGGAACTGGCCGGGGAAGAAGGCATAGCGTTCGATGAAGAACAATACCAGACCTCACTGCCCCTGATCAGAACCCAACTGAAAGCTCTGATCGCACGCGACCTGTGGGACATCAACGAATATTTCCGGGTCATAAATACAACCAACCAAAGCGTGATCCGAGCGTTGGAGATCATCCGTTCGCCGGAGTATGAGGAGTTATTGAAATAGAGGGGTTGCGGATACAGAGATCAGAGAGAAGAATAGATAGATATAGATAGATAGATATATTATATGTCTACAAAACCGAGACTGGTATAGAAGTTAATCCACAGAAACGGATATATAGAATAGGTACGGAAACAGTGTTTACGTAGGTAAACTACCCAAAAATCAAAAGGACTTCCGGTCTGAACAGTCAGGACCGGAAGTCCTTTTCTATGTATGGGAGAACCCGGGCATAACCCACAAGTTAAGAATCAAACAACGAACATGTACCCCACTATATGTATAGGCGGCAGGAATAGGACTTCGCTGACCATGAGTCCCCATTAAAACCACTTCGATCTTTTACACCGTCTACTTCCACTCTGTGATTCTTACATGTCCTTCCCTCTTTTCTATCCGCTCATTCCGCCCTGATAAGCACATAGCCGAAATAAAATAAGATACAAAAAAGAGTTAAAATAAATCATAGACAACTCTTCGAACCAGACTTGTTAACCTATAATAAATAGAATACGTTTTACCTCCTTCCCCTCTCTATGTATTACGTATTGTTCTTTCTCTGTTCATACTCATACACGAATCTGTGTTCACCTTTTTTCCTTACAAAGAACCGTATTTTGCCACGTACCTCTTTTTTATCTCATAGTTCCGTTTTAAGTAATTATCTAATCAAAACAACTCCAGTACACACGTAAAAGTACCAAATAATACTACAAACAGGATACCAATATATAATAATACCAGAGAACATCCCATTAAAATGGCAGATCCCATGCTCCAAAAAACGCCTTTATCACCCATACGGAAGTCCGAAAACACTTTAAAAACTAAAAATGCAGTGTAAAATCACAGAAATATCACAAAAGTGAAACAATATAGTATTTAAGTGACAAAATATAGCATCTGAAATAGATGCAAAGCCTTTACCTTTGTCAAGGAACCACTAATAATAGTTAAAAACCATACGCCACTCAGGAAGTGAACAGGAGAAAAAGTTGAAAAGGGATATGTACAAAACCGACATCTATGTTCTCACAACACAAACTTATACATATATCCGCGCGAATGTACGGAAAAAGGGTTCTTCCGCACTATCCGGAGAACCATTGAATGCGTAAACGGGTGTCCCGATCTGAAAGACCCGGGACATCACTTATGGATAGACTCCGGAGATAACCTTGCCTGCAAGTATCCCTTGGAGACCAGTACATAAAGAAGTATAAACAAAACCACACACACAAATGAAAAAATACGCTTTTATTGTATCTTTTCTTGTGCTTTTGATCGTTTCTACAGGAGCAGTGCATGCTCAGAACGTCGCCGTAAAAACCAATTTGCTCTACGGTGCCACCACTACCCCCAACCTCTCCGTAGAGATGGCACTGGGTATCAAAACCACGCTGGACCTGCAAGGCACCTACAATCCGTTTACTTTTCACGATAACAAGAAACTCCGCCACTGGTCGGTGCAGCCGGAGTTGCGCTTCTGGCTTTGTGAGAAGTTTACCGGGGGGGTTCTTCGGAGTGCATGCCCATCACGGCGTATTCAATGTCGGAGGCATCAGACTCCCGCTGGAGATCTATCCGGGTCTGAAAGATCATCGCTATCAGGGACATGCCACAGGGGGCGGTTTCAGCTACGGACATCAGTGGTACCTGGGACCTCACTGGAACATAGAAGCACAGTTTGGCTTTGGCTATACCTATGCAGACTTCGACCGGTACGAATGTCACAAATGCGGAGAACAACTGGGAAGCGGACACAAGCACTATTTCGGTCCTACCAAAATAGGGGTATCGCTGATCTACCTCTTCCAATCTAAAAAGTAATCCCACCTATGAAACAGATCTATCTTACCACACTGTTTTTCTTGTTCGTAAGTGTTTCCGTGTCCGGACAAAAACGCATCGGAGGAGTACATATCCATCCCATCCAACTGGAAGAGAGAAACGATAGCCTGCATCTGGAAATGGATGTATATGTAGACGGAAAGACCATGAACAACTGTCAGAGCTGGACCATCATCCCGTATCTGATGACAACCGATTCTACCCATTGTATCGAAATGCCGCTGGCCTTGGTCAATGGCAGGACCAAAGCCAAACTCTTCAGGCGCAGGGAGAAATACGGCAATTATCACCTGCTGGCCAACTACCCGACCTATAAGATCGATAAAAAAAAGAAAAAGAGACATCACCTTCCGGTACGTCTGTTCCGTACCCTATGAAATATGGATGGATACCGCAGCTCTGCATATCCGTCAGATCCTGGGCTCCTGTGCCAATGTAGAGCAATGGTTTGTACTGGAAGATGTGGCACAGGTACATCTGACCCCTTATATCGCTTACGAGGTGCAACCCCGGCTGAAACTGACCCGTCCGGAAAAGGAGGTAAAAGTACTCTCCCGGGAGGGTTCGGCCTATCTGGATTTCCAGGTAGGACGCTCAGAGATCCTTCCGGGCTTCCGTCGCAATCCGCAGGAGCTGGCCAAGATCAACAAGGTACTCTCTCAGGTGAAGAACGACAAAGACTTTGAGATATCCGCCCTGTATATCACCGGGTATGCCTCTCCGGAAGGAAGCTGGCAGAGCAACGACAGGCTCTCTTACGAGCGTGCACAGTCGCTGCAACGCTACATCCGCGACAGGTTCCGTATCCCCGGCCCGCTCATCAGCGTGAAGAATGTTCCCGAAGACTGGGAACGCTTAGTGCAGATGGTCAACCAGGGAGAGATGTCGGGCAAATACCAGGTGCTGGATATTATTGAGACAGTAAGCGATCCGGATGTCCGGGAAGCCAGACTGCGGGCACTGAATGGAGGAACACCTTTCCGCTATATGCTCAGTGAAATGTTCCCTTCGTTGAGACGGGTAGAATATAAAGTGGAATTCACCGTCAAGGAGTACTCCTTAGAGGAATCGGAAGCCATCATGCAGAAGAACCCCGAACAGCTCAACCACTACGAACTCTCTCTCCTGTACGACAACTATCCCGAAGGCTCACCCGAGCAGGAGAAGATCTCCGATCTGATTCTCCGTATGTATGCCGAAGACGGGGTAGCCAATAGCAATGCCGCGGCCCGGTTGCTGCAACAAGGTGAAGTGGAACAGGCGCGCCGGTACATCGGAAAAACAAAGGATGTACCCCAGGCCTATAATACCTTGGGAGTATACTATATGATGGCCGAAGAAACAGACAAGGCAGAAGAATATTTCAACCGGGCTTTACAGGCTATAGGAGAGGATGTACCCTACACCCGGGAAGATATAGAACACAACCTCGAAGAACTCCGGAAGAAACGGGAAGATATCAACACAAGAACACGTTACGAAAGAAAACTATAAACAAACTATCACTTTTTTATTAAACAAATTACATGATGAAGAAAATTTTTGCACTATTAGCTATGGCGGTATGGATCTTTGCCGGCTGTAGCAAAGACAATGAAGGAGGTCCCGTCGTCCAAGACGACGAGATACAGTTCTATCTTAAGATCACTCAGCAAAACGAAGAAACCAGAGCGGATGCCGGACAAGTGGCAAACGGTACGAAAGTCAACTTCACGGAAGGTGCTATCTTTTTCGCTGATGCCAGTGATAATTTTGTAAGATACGTACGTATCACCAATGATCTGGTTTCCGGTACGGTGTCGGCCGCAGAACTTGAAAAAGGTTATCTCTTCAATGGAATCTCCAACACTGCTGTAAGAGTATATGTAGTGGGTGGACGTCGGTTTACAGAAACCTCTATCAAGGATAAAAGTGCCCTGGATGCCATAACAGTCACTCTCAAGGATGAGGCTGATGACTATTTCGGCGTATCGAATGCAACACTTGCCGGATCGGGTGAAATTGTAAAAGCCAGGTTGTCTACCAGCCAGATCAACACATCTGCTCCAGGTTTTAATGCCAGCGATTACGCCAGTGCTACTCATGAAGCCTATGTAAGGGTCAGACCGCTGATCGCCCGCTTTGAGATTAAAAAAATTACAGGCATTGGTATTGATGACGGTTGGCAACTGGATGGTATCTATGTGGATAACTTCTATTACAGATCCACTCTATTCGGGGATTATAATAATCCAGCTCCTCCCCAATGGTATGAATATCCATGGACAGGAAAAGGAAGTACTTACGATAAATATAACAGATTGGATCCTACTTCTGCCTACTCTACTGCTGATTGGAATCCTATTCTGTTTGATGACGGAAGTTACAATTATTCAGATGGAACCATCGCATCCGGAGTTACTAACCTGGGAACAGGAACATACCCAAACAGTATTACTCCTGATAATGGCTCCTGGGCCTACAATATCTTCGCTGATGCGGGAAATGTTCCCAATATTATTCTGGCACTATCCAATGTAAAGGTTGACGGAACTATCCGTGAAAATAAAACGATAGATGAGATAACAGGAGTTTCTGGTTCAGGGGATGGTATTGCATTCCTTACCGTTACCGGTTATAACAATGGAGGTGCACCTGTAACCATAGAAGGCGGTTATGTTTATGTAATCGATGATCTTAAATTCAAAGCCGGAGGTAATAACAACGGCGGTGACGGTGAAGACAATACCCGTGACGAACCGAAAGGACCGGAAGATCCTGATAATCCGGATCCAGGGGATGACAAACTCGATGTATTTGTACAGATCGAATTGATGGACTGGACAACGGTTGACGTAGACGTTGACTTCAACTAAATAATTACTTCATAGCCCGGGCATTCACCTCAGGTTTTGTGCCCGGGCTATTTAAAATATCTTCATCGCTTAACTATCCGTACATGAAAACAGGAAGAACGTTTTTATCTTTTTTATGGAGAGCAGCCATGCTATGTGTCATAGCCTTGTGCATCGTATCCTGCGTAAAGGAAGATCTGGACGACTGTCCTGAGAAACCGGAATATAACCTGATACTTTACTTTGAATACCTGACTCCGGACGGCAGTGACAGGTATCCTGCCGGAAACGGTGTATATCCCGACGAAAGCGAGATTTTCGCTACACGTATACAAACCGTAGACGTACTTATGTATGATGCCAGACAAAAATTCTACCGATGGATCAACTGCGATGATATTGTTATCAGCAGCGAACGGAAGGTACAAGTATCTGTGGCCCCCGGTGAATATTACATCGTAGGATGGGCCAATAATACCTCCCACCGTACCGACTACCAGTCGCTATTCCCTTCCAAATCATTTGGAGACAGCTATATTTACCATTACGGCGAAAAAACCGCCGATCCTTTACACTATGCTCCCGATATGCGCGGAAAACCGCGACGTTCACCCGAAGACATGACCTTATACAGCGTTACTGTACAGGAGGATGAAGTGACCGAACATACCCTTGCTTTTATGAGTGCGCACCGCACACTGAATGTACATCTCAGAGGCTTTAGCGAAGTGGATGACGAGAACCGGGAAAATCCGGTGGTGTCCGTCTCCAACCTCTCCTCTTATTACGACAACTACCTGGGACGCGGAATTGAAAATGCTTTTTTCTCCGCTTCCTCTACAGAGGAAATGATTTACAACCAGGCGATAGGAGACAGAGAGCTTCTCGGATTTGCCTCGTTCTATATTCCTCATTTTGACAATGAAAACGATATGAACATACATATAAACCGCCCGGCAATCACCATTGGGTACGACGAAATAGACATACCGATGACGTATGTGCTGGAAAAACTGGAACTTGATGTGGAAGACGGGGACGACCTGATCATCGACGTCCTGATCGAATACAACGGAACGTATGTGGAAGTGAAAGTTCCGGAATGGATCTCTCAGCATGTAGAAGGCAATTTCAATTAATCTTGAACACGACAGAAGCATGATCGGTAAAAGAAATATATTTCATAGAAAGCTCATTTTATTCCTGGGAATAACAGCGCTCGTGTATAATTTTACGGCATGCGACACTGAAAAAACAGACCTGGAACCCAACCAGACAGATTACATATATATAACGATAGCACCGGTTGCGGCATCCGGAAATCCGATAGAGAACCCTGCCACTGTCACAGATCCGGACGATGTCGTTGCATCTTTACGGATCATGGTCTACGATGCTTCCGATGACCTGCTGGTGTTGAATCAATTTCACGACTTTACCACACAATTCCAGAATCCGATCCAATTGGAATTGCCTGCCGGAACCTATCATTTCGTTTTTATCGGGAATGAATCCAGCGACCCTGCCTTCAGCGGTAAACTGAATAGTTTGACCGAAGGTACCGATCTGTTCACAGACCTCCATGGGGGCAGCACTCCTTATGGTTTTGCCTTTTCTGCGTTCAGCAGCGATAAAAATATTCCTATGGCTTCCATATATAAGGATATGATTATAAATACCAATGGCCTAAGCGAGGACAACGGCAGCACCTACCTTTCCATATCTCAATCGACACCGTGGGAGGTAGCTATCAAAAGGCTTGGCGTGAGAGTGGATATCACCCTGCAAGTCGAATCCTGGAGTGTGGCCAGTGAGTTTGAGAGTCTTGTATTCAGCGCTCTCCCGGAGAATGTATACATTGCCGGAATACATAATAAAAGTGCGTCCCAGAGTAATACAAATAGCCTGTCAATCCTTGTAAGCGACGGAGACAATGACGATGTGGACTACACCACAGGCTTTCAATATAATAACTCTCTGGGTGTTTATGAGTGGAAAAAACAAGGCTGATCTTACCCGAGATACTATTGGACAGTTCCTCGGACCTGCCTCCGAACGGAGTACAGATGACTGCAAAGTTCACCAACCTGAAGGATCAGACAGCTATACTGGGCCCGTTGAATAACTGCACCGACGGAGAAGATCACGGCTATAGTCTGCCAAGGAACCATTACATTCGAATGACGGGAACTCTTGATCTGGGGATTGATCTCGAGTTGAGTATAATGGGTTGGAAAAAAGGGCTTGCCGGAGAATATAATCCGGGAATAGTATATGAATTGGAAGTGGATTATGAGAGCTATGCGTTAGCTGGATTTAATCCCACTGCTTTTTTGGTTGTCGAGGGAGAATGGAGCATCCAGGTAAGAACCACTTACCCCGGAGGGTGGACGGCAGCTTTGTCGACAAGTGCGACTGAAATCATTGCTCCTTCCAACTTCCTTTATGACTGGATCACGATGACAAAATCCAGCGGCAATGTTGGAACAGAAGAAATTCTGTTATCGATCGTATATCAAAATTCCCGATCTGAATGCTATATACACATTACTGCCGGCAATATGACAGCTGTGGTAACAGTTCGCTATTTTGCTATGGCTGTTTAAAGAAATGAAAAAAATAAAAATGAGACAATTGCATATTATACATCGTGTGGGACTGATCGTTCTTCTTACCTGGCTATCACAGGGGTGTATGCAGGATGAGTTCCCGGTAACCATATCAAATGAAGAGTGGGAAATCGTGTTCGATATTTCGGTACCGGAAAATTCCAGTGCTCTCACACGTTCTTTAACCGCTGAAGAGGAAAGTACAGTCGACAATATTTACGCTTTCATCTTTAAAGTAAATGGCTCAACCCTGGAACTGGATTACTATACAAAAGCAACCCTGACAGGAACTACAGGCAACGGATTAATAACTACCGGTAAAGTTCCGCTGCAGATTGCACTGACAGGACAGAAGCACCGGATTGTCTTTATAACAAATGCTGAAGCGGAAATTCTTGCCAAAGAGAACCAGATAACCAAAGGAATGACTTACGCGGCATTTATACCGGTATTGACCACAAACATAAGCTCTCTGGCCAACTCCGATCCTTCCTCCTCATTCAGGATACCGATGTGGGGAGAAACAGGGGAAGTCACGATTTCACAGACACTCAGCCTTACTCAGTCTGATGCGATTGCTATGCAGCGATGCCTGGCCAAGGTAAATGTAGGGATCAATATGGATTCGGATTATACTGCCCAGGGACTTCCGGATTTTGAGCTGAAAGAAGTAATCCTGTACGGAGCCCTGTCATCAGCAAGGATAATTCCCGATCCTGAAAATGTGGATAACGATGGTTACGTAATGCGTTCGACTATCGAAGGTTCGGCAACAACAAATTTATTAAGAACCATTTCTTCAGGTCACGGAAGTTTTAATTCAATCTATATTCCCGAAACACCTATCGATACGTCTAAAGAAGTGAAAGATTATGACGGCCCCTATATCATCGTAAAAGGAATCTATAAAGG
>JAJBTC010000109.1 GCA_020861095.1 Bacteroides sp. | reverse complement strand
CGGACAAAATATGCTTTCGAAAATTTGTAGGAGACTTAGAATTCAGCCTCTTGTTCTTTTATATGTACTTATAAAGCAAGTATGAGATACGTAGAATAAAGTGTATGGATATGAACCTGTATTGCTATAATTGTAAGTCAATGTATGGCGAATAATATGGCATTCCGGTTCTTAGATACTGTTAAGATTTTTGCTTCGTCGATCTTCGACTCCGCGAATAATGAATTTTTCTGTTTTTGCTCTTTCTTTTGCCTTCTTTTTATCTTCGGAGGCAATTGGTTGAGTTTGCCGACCGTTGGTCATCGCATCTGAATCAGCTCCCCGACTAAAAATAAGACTGAACCAAAAAACGAGCGAAATTTTAACAATTTCTTATAAAAAGCCCCGATCATCGGGCTCAGAAAGAGCCCAGTCGTCTCCGTTCGCTTTCAGCCGCCCCTTTTCCTTTGTAGGTCTTCATCTTGTTGAAGTTGTATCTGACAGATACGTATACAGAACGGTTGTCGTTGTTGGCCGATTTATAGTAATGTACATTTTCATAGAACATGTCCCATTTTTCCCTGTATGTGTTGAATACATTGTCTGCTCCCAGAACTAGGGTAAGTGAGTTGTTGAGCAATCGTTTCTGGATACGTACGTCTACATACGAATTTGCCTGGTTTTTAGAAAAACCTCCATGATGTCCCTTCTGATATTCTCCCTGCACCACACATACGAATTGTTTCGGCAACCTCAGCACATTGTACAGACTCACATAGACATACGGCGTATTGTATCTTTGAGTCTGTCCCTGATATTCCATACTCAGGAACTGTTTCTGAAGGCCAAGGGTGATCCCGGGATTCCAGATCTTGAAAAAGGTAGGGTCCCACACCAAAGACAGATTGATCTGTTTATAATCTTCCACATTTATAAATGTAGACAGTGTCACCGGACTATCCGGCTCGAACTGTCTGATGATGAAAAAAGAATTGTCTTTGATGAATTTGAACGAGGAGAGCAGGTAGAGGTTGCCATAAGACAAGGTATAATTCAGATCGTTGACAAATGAATTTTTCAATGCCGGATTTCCCCCTTCGTAAGAAAAAGGCGAATTGTACTGGATGTCTCCGCGCAATTGATAGTAAGAAGGTCTGTTGGTTGTTCTCCGATAGCTCAGAGACATATTCATCTTCGTGTCTAAGAGAGAGTAGGAGAGAGTACCTGTGGGGAACACATGGTCGTAGGTCTTGCTTTGCTCCTGATTTTTGACCCGATCCAGATAGTAATCGAATCCCATATGCTCATACCTGACTCCGGCATATGCGCTGAAATGGTTATAAGTATATTGATAGGCGATGAACAGCGCCAGGAGGTCTTGTGTATTTTTGGTATGACGTTGAGGCAGATCCTGCTCCAGCTCTTCGTTATCGTTCAGATAGCTGGTTTTGTTGTGTGTATAGCTATATTCCCCTCCGAACTCCAACTGTCCTTTTCCTATCTGGCGGTTGATATCCAATTTCACTGCTGCCAGGTTGTATCTGCTGTTGCTGTAGCTTCCGGTGAGTTCCACGATGTTTTCCGGATACACAGTCGTAAAAAGCGCGTCTGTAGAAGAGTTTCCATGCGCGTAGTCCGCATTCAGGTTGATACGGAACTCTCCGGCCCGGCCACTGTAGAACGCGTTCAGATAGCCATTTTCTCCGTCGGGCCGGTAGTCTCCGGTATTGTTTAGATCCGTCTGATAAATTCCATCCTCTTCGTAAGACAAGGTGCTCCGAATATCATAATTACTTTTGCCCATCCGGGAAAAGTCATATTTCACTCCCAGGCTATAATCCGGATTCAGTTCGTAATTCATTCCCAGACCGGTTCTGTACCTCAGACTGTTCAGGTCCAGTTCCGTGGGTCCGGCAACCTCATGGAAATGATGGTCTGTAACGGTGGTAACATTGTCTTGCCAATTACGGGTTCTGGAGTCCCACACAGCAAAATTCCCGAACAGCTCCAGTTTATGGGCGGTGTAATTGAGATTAGCCTGGGCACTTTCGTTCCACTGTCGTTTCTTTTCCAGTTTCGTGTATACAGTACCCGACCACCCTTCGTCTTCTCTTTTCAGTGTGGTGATCCGGATCACTGCGCTCACCGAAGCCGGATATCTGGCACCCGGAGAGGTGATCACTTCTATGTTTTTGATCTGTGAAGAGTTTAACTGTGCCAGTTCTTCGTTGTCACGCACTTCGCGGTTGTTGATATAGATCAGTGGAGTACCTTTTCCAAACACCTCTATATTGTCGTTTCTCACATTCAGTAAAGGCAGGCTTTTAAGTACATCTGTAGCATTTCCTGCGTCTTTGAGAGGGCTATTATTGATATTTGCCAGGAGAGATCCGGCTTTCATAGCATATGGACTTCTTCTGGCAGAGATCACTACTTCATCTAAGGCTTGCGCGCTCTCGTTCAATACAATAATTCCCAACTGCGGTTGATCTACAGTCAGGATCTTAGTATCGTAGCCTAAGCAGGATATTTCTATCAGGATCCGGTCAGGCGAATGTTCTCCGAGCGGCATACTGAATTTTCCTTCTCCGTCGGTTATGCACCCCGAGAGGAACAGGGAGTCTTTCGCGGATTTCATTACTACATTGGCAAACTCCACAGGAGTTTGTTGTCCGGATTGTACCACCCCTGTAATGTGGGGCGTTTGTTGTGCCAGACCGGTAGAAACAGAGACAATCCAGCAGATAAATAGAAAAAAGTCTTTCTCATGTTTATTTTGTTTTCAATAGTTTATTCCCTTTTATGGGACTTACAGATAAAAAATGACATGTTTTTGTGTCAATAATCAACCCCTATCTTATACATTCGTTTTATTTCAGATTGTCCGGCACTGCTTCCTTTGAATTTATTTTCTGATGTGTTAAATTTATAACGTATAGTAACAATGAAATCCCCTTTTTCATATGTGTTTTCCATAAGCCATAGTTTATATAATCTATTATATATATCGAGAATAGTCTACCTGGTTACGTTCAACAAAAAGACCATATATTCCATCCATGTTC
>JAJBTC010000066.1 GCA_020861095.1 Bacteroides sp. | reverse complement strand
TTGTCCGTTACTTGTACTTGACTATTTTTATACCATATATTCATGTAATGTGAACGGGTAGGTGAACATAGCTGTAACTCAACCTGTTTCTCAATTAAAAATCTTCAACAATATGATACAACGCATTCAATCTGTCTATCTGTTATTAGTGACCGGACTGTTGATACTCGCTATGGCATTTCCGGTAGGGACATTTGTGGCTGCCGACGGCGCGCCCTATACATTTACCAACTTCGGAGTGAATACCGGCGTTATTGTTCACTCCACCTGGGGGCTATTTGGATTGTTACTGATCAGTGCGATCCTCGCGTTCGGTACCATCTTCCTGTTCCGCAATCGTATGTTGCAGATCCGGATCTCTATTTTCAATGCGATACTGATGGTAGGGTACTACCTCTCTTTCGCCGTATTTGTATATCTCCTGAAAGACGATCTGGATGCCTCCTATAACCTCTCCTGGGCATTGGGCTTGCCGCTGATTGCACTGATCCTAAACTATCTGGCGATTCGTGCCATTGGTAAGGATGAAGTGTTGGTGAGAGCTACCGACCGGTTGAGATGAAGGAATCTACGATTGGAATTGCATCGTATACTACACGTTTTGATAGACTGATCGTCTTGATGTAGAGACGCATATTTGCGTCTTTGTATGTGCATTTCCGTCATACGGTTCGACAAAGATCCGGATCCGATACAGAAATTTATCGGATGAAATATACATCTGATTGCCCGATATCTATCAAATAGATAATCGGGCATGTTTGTAGGAAATACATTGCCTCGAACCCTGTATTTTGATTGAAAATACTTTGGAGTGTATGGTGATAAACATATGCTGTGATGTATATAGTGTAATATATACTACAGAGAGGCAAACACAGAAACACAAATAGGGAGACATAAGTAGGGAGACACAAATAGGGAGACGCAAATATGCGTCTCTACATGTATGTGGGGATAATGATAAGGTGGGTAATAGGAAGGAATCTTTTATAGCCTATACGGTGCCATTTCCATCGTAAATCGCTTTGCTGACCGCCTGGTTGGCTACGCCGATCTTCGATGGACTGTGTCGACCGTTGGTTCGTCAATTGTCCGTTCGTAAATACCTTCGCTTTCAGCGAAGCTTTATTTTTTCAGATCAAACAGATAAGTAACCTTTGCCGAAATGACAGAATGTGCCGAACGGGAGAAATAGTCCTTTTTGGTATTGTTGTAGAAATCTGCCAGACCGAAGTAATAGCGCCCTTCGAGCAGGAAATTGCCTGCTCCGGTCCGGATCTCCAGACCTGCTCCTCCTGTGATCCCATAATCAAATCGGCTGTCTGCCATCTTACCGTATTGCTCGGTGGTACTCACCGGGGTAAATGGTTTGGTCGTCTCCTTTTCACTGAGCAGAAAAGCCACTTCGGGCCCCAGATTCAGAAAAAAACGTACGCCCCGTTCCCGCCCGAAAGCCAGATGTGCCAGAAAAGGCACTTCTATGTAGTTCATGGTACGGAAATAAGGATCACCGATCTGTTCTTCGTCCAGTGCCTCTTTCCATCCACGTTGGGAAAAGTTAATCTCCATCTGCAGGCCACAGATCATGGCGAAGTATTTTTCGGAAATATAGCGCGCTGTGATCCCTCCGTTGAGTCCCATTTGACCTCCTTGCTTGACGGAAGGCGAGAGGGTCACCATGGCGTAGTTCATTCCGCCATTGATACCCACAGCAAAGTTGCTCCGTTGCTCGCCCAGTTGAGCGGAAGCGGTGCTACAAAGCAGAAACAGGCAGGCGATAAACAGAGCCGGCCTTCTGCCCTTACGGAACAGATATCCGGGACTAACAGGTAGATAGACGTTCATTATTCGAAATCAAGTTTGATCAGTTCGTAATTTTTCGTAAAGCGGACAAAGAATACCTTACGGTTGATGAAACCTCCCCAGTTGTTGACACGATCAAACTTGAAGCCTGTCTGCACGGGGTTGATATTCATCCGGGAAAGATTGTTTTCCAGCCCCGATCCGTACTGTGACAATCCTTTGAGGAAGAAGAAGGCCGTATCATAGCCCAGCATACCGTATTTCGGATAGTTGTTTCCCATTTCCTTACCGTACCATTTGTGAAATTTATTGGTGAAGTTGACTGCTCCCGACAACAGGTTGTTGGTATAGAAAGATGAATAGAAATAAGTATCCAGTTCGAAGAACCCTTCCAGGTGATCTTTGGTATAGGTCTGCCATTCGGGATAACCGAACAGATGGATCGCCGCGGATGGATTTTCCCGGACTACCATGGTCAGGATAGGCAGATACTTGATCAGTGTCACGTCCGATCCGTTGTCGGGGATGAATATGTTTTCCTTGTCCGGCTGGAGCAGGTTTTTCAGAGAGGCGGCTGTAGAAGTCCCCGAAGCAGTCTGTACGGTGATTCCCCGGTTGGTCAACTCCTGTTTCAATCCGGCGATGAATTCCGCTTTTTCCGTACCGTCTCCGGTCTCTAAAATGATCACATTGGCCCGTGGGAAGAGACGTACGAAATGTTCATATACTTCCGAGTATAGATAAGACTGCGGAGTATTGATCTGATATACCGAAGGATTACTGAAAACCTCGTTGTCTCTGGAGGTGAACGGGATCACTAAACGGATATCGTGCTGTTTGGCAAATTCTGCCAGTGGTTTGATATGGTTCTGATGCAGCGGACCGAAGATGATATCCATAGATTTCATCTCTTCCTTAGCCAGGATAGGAGCCAGGGAGGTATTTTCCGTACCCGAATCGTATACATACAGGTCGATGGATACTCCGGTGCGCTTGAGGCTGTCTACAGCCAACAGAAATCCTTCGTAGTACTCCAGTATGCGGTTGACCTCGTTGCGGCGGTTGACCTCCGGCAGCAGCGGCAGGATCAGACCTGCTTTGATCGTGGAGATGCTATGAGCCTGCTCCTTGTTTTCCAGGAACAACTGTCTGTCGCTCGGTGCATGTGTAAATATCGGATCGGTAGACTTTCCGGGAGTAAGTGCCGTGGGAGTGGCAGGATAAGGGATACATATAAATTTCCCTTTTTTCAGCCCTTCCGTGCGCAGTTCGGGATTGGCGGCAATCAACTCTTCCTGTGTGACACCGTATTCGCGGCTCAGACTGAATAGGGTCTCTTTTCGCTTTACCTTGTGCATATCGCGGCAGCGGGATTGTACGGGGCCCTGGGTAGAAGGCCTGGATTCCGGAACCACAACCGGAGCGGTTGCTTCTGCCTCTTCTGCCTGTGGGATAAGGATCACCTGGCCGATACGGAAATTCTCCGCGCTGAGTCCCGGATTGGCATCACAGATAGCCTTTGCCGATACTTTGTATACGGTAGTAAGTTTATAGAGTGTTTCTCCGGCCTGAATGGTATGGAAAATCTCCCCTTTCTGTTGGGCCGCTGCTTGCGGGATGCGCAATGCCTGTCCGGCATATATCTTTTCCTGACTACCGGGATTGAGGCGGACGATCTCTGCCTGGTCTACGCCATACATACTGGAGATGGAATAGAGGCTCTGACCTTTTTCGACAGTATGTAAAAAATAAGAGGGATTCTCCTGAGCCGGCAGTGAAACAGATGTGAAAAAGGTAAGGGTCAGCAGAAGAAATATGTGTCGGATGAAGTTCATCGATGTCTCTTTCATTGTTTTTTACTTAATATTTCCGGATTGCACCGACAAAGGTACAAATAATGTCATAGATTCCCACCATTCCGGGGAAAAGAAAATAACATTGCGTTTTTTTAAAAGAGTTTAGCTTTCAGAGAGAAAAGGCAAAAGATCAGGTGCTTAAAAAAGTTAAACTGCAGCTGGGCACGTATCTGAACTTCCCCTCTCTGGCAGGTGAAAAACGCGGGGAAAACAGAGGTCGTGACTGCCTGGAAAAAAAGATATATTTAGTAATGATTTTTGTGGAAAATTAAAGCAGCTTTCCGCCTTTATTTCAGCCGGAAACACTAATTTTGCAGGTCCTATGGCGCACGTGTGTGTATAAGGAACCGGAATTCCGGTCACAAGTCGTGTTTCTCTGCTTTCGGACAGGGAAACTTTCTCTGTGCCGGACCGGTATGGAACAAACCGAATTTATGGAATGGAAAAGATGATACAGGAAACGGAATATATAAATGTGTACGGAGCGCGTGTACACAATCTGAAAGATATCGATACGGAGATCCCCCGCAACAGCCTGACGGTGATCACAGGGCTGAGCGGCAGCGGAAAATCTTCATTGGCTTTTGATACGATCTTTGCGGAAGGACAGCGGCGCTATATAGAGACTTTTTCTGCCTATGCGCGGAATTTTCTGGGAAATCTCGAGCGTCCGGATGTGGATAAGATCACAGGTCTGAGTCCGGTGATCTCTATTGAGCAGAAGACTACCAACAAGAATCCCCGGTCTACCGTAGGTACCACTACGGAGGTATATGACTACCTGCGTCTGCTCTATGCCCGCGCGGGTGAGGCCTACTCGTATGCTTCCGGAGAAAAAATGGTGAAGTATACCGAAGAACAGATTGTGGAGTTGATCCGTAAAGACTATCAAGGCAAGAAAATATACATGCTGGCTCCGGTGGTACGTACCCGTAAGGGACATTACAAAGAGCTGTTCGAACAACTCCGCAGAAAGGGCTATCTGAATGTACGGGTAGACGGTGAACTGCGCGAACTGGTGCATGGAATGAAATTAGACCGCTATAAAAATCATGACATTGAGGTGGTGATCGATAAAATGGTGGTGATCGATAAAGAGAGCCAGCGCCTGAAACAAAGTGTGGCTACAGCCATGCGTCAGGGAGACGGACTATTGATGATCTTAGACGCGCAGACGGAGAGTATACGGCACTACAGCAAGCGGCTGATGTGTCCGGTGACCGGTATTTCTTACCGGGAGCCTGCTCCGCATAATTTCTCTTTCAACTCTCCTCAGGGTGCCTGTCCGCGCTGCAAAGGGCTGGGCATGGTGAGTCAGATCGATGTGGACAAGGTGATCCCCAACCGGAAACTCTTTGTCTATGAAGGGGCCATCGCTCCGCTGGGAAAGTATAAGAACGCGATGATCTTCTGGCAGATCGGTGCGTTGCTGGAGAAGTACGATGCTACGCTGAAGACACCGGTACACAAACTGCCCGATGACGCGATAGAGGAGATGCTGTACGGATCGGACGAACGTATCCGTATCAAGAGTTCTCTGATAGGAACCTCTTCCGACTACTTCACTGCTTTTGACGGTGTAGTCAAGTACATTCAGATGATGCAGGAGAAAGATGTTTCGGCTACCGCGCAGAAGTGGGCAGAGCAGTTTGCCCGTACCACTGTCTGTCCGGAGTGCAAAGGGGCCCGGCTCAACAAAGAAGCGCTTCACTTCCGTATTCATGATAAGAATATTTTTGAGCTGGCAAGCATGGATATTTCCGAACTGTATGACTGGTTGTTGCGTGTGGATGATTTTCTCTCCGGCAAGCAGCATCAGATAGCTGTGGAGATCCTGAAAGAGATACGTACCCGGCTGAAATTCCTGTTAGATGTCGGGTTGGATTATCTTTCGCTGAACCGCGCATCGGCCAGTCTGTCCGGTGGAGAGAGCCAGCGTATCCGGTTGGCTACGCAGATCGGTTCGCAATTAGTGAATGTCTTGTATATCTTAGATGAGCCCAGCATCGGCCTGCATCAACGAGACAACCTGCGCCTGATCCATTCTCTGAAAGAATTGCGTGACCTGGGCAATTCGGTGATCGTAGTGGAGCATGACAAGGATATGATGATGGCATCGGACTATGTGATCGATATGGGACCCAAAGCCGGACGCCTGGGTGGAGAGGTGGTGTTCGAAGGTACTCCTTCGGAGATGTTGCAGGCACATACGCTGACTTCGGCCTACCTGAACGGAGAAAAAAAAATCGAGGTTCCGAAGAAGCGTCGGGAAGGCAACGGCAAGTCGATCAGACTGATCGGGGCCAAAGGAAACAACCTGAAAAATGTGACCGTGGATTTCCCATTGGGTAAGCTGATCTGCGTGACCGGAGTATCGGGAAGCGGAAAATCTACCCTGATCAATGAGACGTTGCAGCCCATCCTTTCACAGAAGTTCTACCGTTCGCTCCAGGACCCGTTGGAATATAAAGCGATTGAAGGACTGGAACATATAGATAAGGTCGTGAATGTAGACCAGTCTCCGCTGGGACGCACTCCGCGTTCGAATCCGGCTACGTATACCGGGGTCTTTTCGGATATACGTAATCTGTTTGTCAACCTGCCCGAAGCGAAGATACGCGGTTACAAGCCGGGACGTTTTTCGTTCAATGTGACGGGAGGACGTTGCGAGACCTGCTCGGGAAATGGATACAAGACGATCGAGATGAACTTTCTGCCCGATGTGTATGTACCTTGTGAGGTTTGTCACGGCAAACGTTACAACCGGGAGACGCTGGAAGTACGCTTCAAAGGGAAATCCATTGCTGATGTGTTGGATATGACCATCAACCGGGCGGTAGAGTTTTTCGAAAATGTGCCGCAGATCCTGCATAAGATCAAGGTGATACAGGATGTGGGGCTGGGATATATCAAACTCGGACAGTCTTCCACTACACTCTCCGGTGGAGAGAGTCAGCGGGTGAAGCTGGCAACGGAACTTTCCAAACGGGATACCGGTAAGACACTCTATATTCTGGATGAACCTACCACAGGACTTCACTTTGAAGACATCCGGGTGCTGCTGGGCGTACTGAACCGATTGGTGGATAAAGGAAATACGGTGATCGTCATCGAACATAACCTGGATGTGATCAAATGTGCCGATTACATCATAGATATGGGACCCGAAGGAGGGCGGGGCGGAGGTGAACTCCTGAGCTACGGTACTCCGGAAAAGGTGGCGAAAAGCAAAAAAGGATATACACCGAAGTTCCTGCGGGAAGAACTGAAATGATCTGAGACAGACGAACATGTAGACAAAAGATTTTATAGACATAAGAACAAAAGAACATATAAGAGTTGTAAGTTTTAAGTTATGAGGTATAGGTTGTAAATATATGTCAGCCGACATATGTAATCTTTCTTTATATGTTCTTTTGTTCTTCTGTCTAATAAAATAAATCCTTTTGTCTATATTTGAAATTATATGTTCTTTTGTTCTTCTGTCTGAAAAATCTGATGTCTGTAAAAAAGATACATAAAACCAATGCTGTCCGCCTGCTGGATAAGGCGGGTATTTCGTATCGTCTGATCCCTTATGAAGTAGACGAGTCGGATCTGAGCGCGGTGCATGTAGCGGAATCTCTGGGAGAAGATGTGGAACAGGTCTTCAAGACCTTAGTATTGAAAGGCGATAAAACCGGCTATTTTGTCTGTATCATTCCCGGAGATAAGGAAGTGGATCTGAAGCTGGCTGCCCGCGTATCCGGTAATAAGAATTGTACTCTGATACCTATGAAAGAGTTGTTGCCCACCACCGGATATATCCGTGGCGCCTGTTCGCCGCTGGGTATGAAAAAACAATTTCCCACCTATATTCATGAAAGTTGCCTGCGTTATCCATCTATTTATATAAGTGCCGGAGTACGCGGACTTCAGATCGAGGTTTGTCCGAATGAATTGATTGGTCTTGTAAAGGCAGAAGTTTGTATGTTATTGAATGAATAATTACATGAAAATGTATATATTTGCATTCATAATAAAATCAATTCATTCATCTAAATTAAAAACTTATGTTTGAAGGACAGCCTAAAGGTTTATACGCTTTAGCATTAGCAAACACAGGCGAGCGATTCGGGTACTACACCATGCTTGCTATCTTTACACTGTTTTTACAAGCGAAATTCGGTTTCACGGCAGCTACCACTTCTACGATTTTCGGTAGTTTTCTCGCATTTGTCTATTTCATGCCTCTTGTCGGCGGTTTCCTGGCCGATAGAGTAGGATATGGAAAGATGGTGACCAGCGGTATCGTAGTGATGTTTTTCGGATACCTGTTGCTGGCTGTTCCGACTTCTGCCGATGCCGGTAAGCCGTTGATGTTCGGTGCCTTGTTCCTGATTGCCTGTGGTACAGGATTTTTCAAAGGGAATCTGCAGGTACTTGTCGGAAATCTGTACGATTCGTCCCAGTTGAGTGGCAAACGCGATACAGGTTTCAGTCTTTTCTATATGGCTATTAATATCGGTGCGTTGTATGCTCCTACGGCTGCTACCAAAGTAACCAATTATGTATTGGGAAAGGCCGGTATGCACTACAACGCACAGATCCCTTCCCTGGCTCATCAGTACCTCAACGGTACCATAACCGCAGAAGGCAGCGAGGCACTGAGTACTTTACAGGCAGTTCAGGGATTTGCCGGTGATACGGCAACTTTCTGTACCAGCTATATAGAGAAGCTGTCGGAAGCCTATAACTACGGTTTCGGAGTAGCCTGTATTTCACTGATCCTTTCCATGATCATCTATGTGGTATTCCGTCCGTCCTTCAAACATGCGGATTATAACTCCAAACAGGCCAAAGCGGCCAATATCACAGAAACACAGTTGTCTAAAGAAGAAACACGCGAACGCATCACCGCGCTTCTGCTGGTATTTGCCGTGGTGATCTTCTTCTGGATGGCCTTCCACCAGAATGGTCTGACCATGACATTCTTTGCGCGTGACTATACGGCATCTTCCGTGAGCGGACTGGATCGTATCGGATTTGATGTGGTCAATCTGACTTTCCTGTTGATCGCGGTATATGGTGCTTTCTCAATCTTCCAATCCAAAGCAGCCCGGTCCAAAGGAATATCTGCTGTAGTGGTATTGGCATCTATCGGATTCCTGTTGTGGAATTATTCCAGAATGAGTCCCGAAATGGAAATTCTTCCCCAGATCTTCCAGCAGTTCAATCCTTTCTTTGTGGTGGCGCTGACCCCGGTCTCTCTGGCTGTCTTTGGCTATCTGGCAAAGAAAAAGAAAGAACCTTCGGCACCCCGCAAGATCGGTATCGGTATGGTGATCGCGGCGATCGGATTCCTGGTATTGGCAGCAGGCTCTGTCGGCTTGCCTACTCCCGATCAGGTAGAGGCTACCGGTGGTCTCGACCCGAACCAGCTTGTATCTCCGAACTGGCTCATCTCTACGTATCTGGTACTGACGTTTGCTGAGCTTCTGCTCTCTCCGATGGGTATCTCGTTTGTATCCAAAGTAGCACCTCCGAAGTACAAGGGAGCTATGATGGGATGCTGGTTTGCCGCTACGGCTATCGGTAACTACTTAGTAGCCGTGATCGGATATCTCTGGGGTGGTATGCAGTTGTGGATGGTATGGAGTGTACTGATCGTGTGCTGTCTGCTTTCCGCGTTGTTCATCTTCTCCATCATGAAGAGGTTGGAGAAAGTAGCTAATTAATAAAAAGATCTGCTTCCGCAAGGAAATGTGTGTTCCGGAAGTTCCGGATCTTGTTATACAGAAGGCTGTTTTCACATAGAAAAATGTGGAGGCAGCCTTTTTCTATGAAGAGACTACGATGTCCGGAAAGACTTCGATCACCAGACAATAAATCTGCGGATGAATGGCCTGATTTTTCTGAATGTCCTGTCTGATCATTACTGCCTGATCCAGGTACAGGCAACATTCAACTTATTTCTTTTTCTGAAAAAGTAGTTAGGTTATGATTAGACCATTTTTACTAACCCATTCGGGTCAATTTAGTAACCCATTCTTTTGTGGATAGTTACTCATAGAACCATTCATGCAAAGGTCTCCGTCCACTAAAAAAGGTATCTGCAGTTGTTACAGATACCTTTTTCCGGATTATGAAAGATTAGCTGATCCTGCTTTGTTCAGTTTTCTCTATTTGATAATGTATTGTGAACTGATGGATTCGTTGTTCACTACGCGTTTGATCGTTTCCGTGAACATCTCGGCAATACTCAGTTGTTTGAGCTTGGGGCAATGTTTGAAGTAGGGGATGCTATCGGTGAATACAATCTCTGTAAGTCCTGATTCCATCACTTTCTCAGAAGCCGGATCAGACATGACGCAGTGGCTGGCAATGGCTCTGACAGATTTCGCTCCGGCTTCCAGCATTACGTTTGCCGCGGTAGTAATGGTACCTGCCGTATCTACGATATCATCGGTAAGAACCACATTTTTTCCTTTTACATCTCCGATGATCTGCATACTTGCCACCACATTGGCTTTTTCACGGGTCTTGTTGCAAAGTACCAGCGGTACGCCTAAGTATTTGGAGAAAGAGCTGGCACGTTTCGAACCTCCCACGTCCGGGGTAGCAATCACCAGATTGTCCAGCTCCAGAGACTGTATATAAGGAAGGAATACTGCCGAGGCATAGAGGTGATCCACTGGAATGTTGAAAAACCCCTGTATCTGGTCCGCGTGCAGATCCATCGTGATCAGGCGGCTGATCCCTGCTACCGACAAAAGGTCTGCTACCAGCTTAGCACCGATAGATACGCGTGGTTTGTCTTTTCTGTCCTGCCGTGCCCAACCGAAATAAGGGATCACAGCTACTACATTTTTGGCCGACGCGCGTTTGGCCGCATCAATCATTAATAACAATTCCATCAGGTTGTCGGAGTTGGGGAAGGTAGATTGCACCAGAAAGACAGTGGCACCGCGGATAGACTCTTCGTAAGATACGGCAAATTCGCCGTCGGCAAAGTGAGTGATGTTCATGTTGCCCAGCGGACAGTCGAGGTGTTCACAGATCTTCTCTGCAAGGTATTTCGAACGGGTTCCCGAAAATACCATAAAAGGGGGTTTTTGGCTCATTTTGTGATAGCTGTTACCTTGTTTTTGAATTTGCTGCAAATGTATGAATTCTTCAAGCATAATAAAAGACTAATTGTAGAAAAAATATTTTTTTGCTACTTCCCCGGATTGTTGTAGATTTGTAAGTAAGAGTACAAAAATAAACCGATGAAAAAGATATTTCTTATACTATATATGCTTCTGTGGGCAGGTGCGATGAGCGGGGCCGGTGAAGAAGAGGGGCCAGAGCCGTTCTTCTTGTATCGGTTGATGCAGGCAGACGACATATTGTCGCGTTACCTGCAGGAAGCGGCAGACCTGGATATCCAGATCCTTTTTACCCGTATCTATCGCGACAGTTCCGGAACCCCCGTATTAGACAGGCATACCTTCCGGCTCGATGAAAAGGAATATTTCAATCCGGCCAGTCTGGTCAAATGGCCGTTGATCCTGCTCACGATGGAGAAGATGAATGAGTTGCGCCGGGAAGTACCGGCTATTTCCTTAGACAACCGGATGGAATTCCTGGGGCATACCCCCTGTATGCCCCGGATCACGGAAGATCCGCTGGCTCCGGACCGTGTGCCCCGTCTGTCCAACTATATCAAAGAGATGTTGCTTGCCAGTGACGATGAGGCGTACAACCGACTGTATGATTTCCTGGGGCAGGAATATATCCACCAGCGGCTGACAGAGAAAGGATACGACGGGGTGAGAGTCATCGCGCGCTTTGCTCCCTGCTCATACGAGGAGAACCGGAAAACCCCTCCGGTCCGTCTGTACGACGATGCAGGCAGGTTGGTCTACAGTCAGCCCGAGCAAATCAATGAACAATTGCTGTCCAACCCGTTAGGAACGGTGGTTGTGGGAGGTAGGAATTATTCCCGTTTCAATAGGCTCTCTCTGGAAGATATGTATGAAATGATGCTGAGTGTGTTTGTTCCGGAAGCGGTGCCCGAGGCCAGACGTTTTGCGTTGAGCGAGGCAGATGCAGACCTGTTGCGGAGCTACACAGCCATGTATCCGGGCGATAGTGAGTTTGGTTCTTTCCGGCAGAATGCCCGGTTCTATCACCGTCATCTGAAAAAATACCTGCTCTATGGCAGAGACCCGGAGGCGACGGATATTCCCGGACTGCGCATCCATAACATGGTGGGAGAGAGCCACGGCACCCTGGCAGATGTAGCCTATTTTGTGAACCCGGAAGAAGAGGTCGAGTTTATGCTTGCCGCGGTGATCAATACGTGTGGCAAGAAAGAGATCACTTATGCCAATTACCGCTATCAGCAGATCGGCTACCCCTTTTTGCAACGGCTGGGAGAATGTGTATACAGGTATTGCCATCAGGAAAAATACAACCATCCTTTGTGGAAAAGGTAACACATCCGCTATCCGACAAGGTGTTCATCGCACAAAGACGCGGAGAAATGTATGATTTACCGATTTACGATTGAAAATATAGATGTTTTTATATTAAGTAAATATTCATCATTCCTTGTATGTATACTACTTCATTGTCATGTAGAGATGCACGGCGTGCGTCTCAGCACACCGAATGGGAATATCTATATGCTGCGGGATGCTGTTTTATTGAACCTACATCGCGCAGATGCACGCCTCTGGGTTGGACCTACATCGCGGAGACGCACGCCGTGCGTCTCTACGGGTAACCTCTTCTCTATAAACGAGATAATAGAATTTCCTGTTGCGGATACGCTTATAGATAAACGGTATACTGCATCTCTACAGGGTAACGGAGCATTTTATCTACAAGGAATGATGCACACTTACTTATTATCTACTTGCAGAAACATAAAGATATTTACGATTGAAATTACAGAAAGAATATGTTTATAAATCCCCATACGTAATATTTTATATGTAAACATACGAGATGCGTATTCCTGTCTGATAGTTGTGTCTCCATCGTTGCGTCTGAAAAGAGAGAAATGGAGCAACCAGGCGGTCAGCAAAGCTAAAAAAATACTGTAGAAAGAGCAAAAAACACCCATAATAAACTATTTGTGGAAAATTTAAACAGGCTCTAATAAAATTTGTGATTACTTTACCGGAAATATTCGTAGTTTTGTTTTTATGAATGTGTGTACACCGAATAGGTATTTCTCTTTGTATGTAATAGGCTTGTTTCTGATAACGGCTTTTTTTTCCTGTGTAGGCACAGCTCCTACGCGCGAGGTACGTTATATCGATTCGCTCAATCACGTAGCCTATTCTTTTCGTTACAAACATCTGGATTCTTCGTTCCACGCGGCTTCTTTAGCCTATGCGGATGTAAACTTATACAAACAGGGAAAGGCGGAAGCCACCAACAACCTGGCTTTCTGTGCGTTTATGAACATGAACTTTGATGTAGCCGAGCGGCTGTATAAAGAGGTGTATACGCTGACGCAAAATGAACTGGAACTCCTGATCGCTGATGTAGGACTGATGAAAATATTCCAGCGGACGGTGATGAACAAAGAGTTCTTCGACTACCGCAACAGTGCGTTGAAGCGGATGAAGCGTATCGATGAAGAGCGCCATATGTTTATGGATGGACATGAAAGAGCCCGCTTGAACTATGCTTTCACGGAATTTTTTATTGTCTCCGCTGTGTATTACTACTACCTTCAGCAACGGGCAGATGCGTTGTATTCGATCGGACAGATTGTCCCGGAAGAAGATCTGGAGGGAGACAGGGGCCAGTTGCTCTACTATCATTACATCAAAGGGGCCTGCTCGCTGATTGAGGGAAATACTCCGGATGAACGCAAGCTCAGAGAGTTTGATGAACTGTATTATACCTGGCGGATCGCAGCTCAGGAGGGCTATACCTACTTCGAAGGGAATGGCATACAGGGACTGGCCAATCTGATGGCCTCTCCGGAGAATTACGCTTTCTTTCTGTCGAGGCGTTCGCACGCGCTCAGCCAATTGGGTGTTCCGGTAGATTCGCTGCTGCCTCTGCGCCTGGGCCAGGAAGCCCTGCGTAAGTTCAGAGAATACGATGATATCTATCAGATAGCCGGGGCCTATGTCTCTATCGGCAAATACCTGAATGCGCACGGAAGTTATCAGGAGGCATTAGATACCCTGGAAAAAGCGTTGGATTGTGTCAATTACCATCACCAGCTTTACTATACCCACTCGCACGACAGTCTGGATATTCTCCGGTCTTATGAGCCGAAAGATACGGTATATACCGAAATCCAATGGATCGAAAATCAGGTAAAGACAGTGCCCGAATGGATCTCCCGTATCCGCGAGCAATTGAGTGTATCGTATGCGGGATTAGAGAAAAAGACAGAGTCGGACTACAACCGGAATGTCTATCTGGATATCTTAGACTATACCCGCCAGGACAAGGAATGGGAAAGCCGTTCACAGGCTTTGGAAGCAGAGTCGCGCAAACTGAGCCTTCTTCTCTTTGCCGTTGTCGCGGGCATCATCCTGATGATCCTTCTCTTCTGGATCTTTAACAATCGCTCCCATATACGTAACCGCAGGCACATGATACGTCTGAGACAGACGTTGGAAGTGTGTCAGAAGGTGATTGCTTCGGTTCCGGCCGACCTGGCCGACGAACAGCAGATCGTGCAGGCCGTGCACGAGTCAACCTTCGCGGATATGCGGGAACTGTTCGGAGCGATAAGCATGGACATCCAGCTCTACGACGAAGAGACCGGGGAGTTTGTTTGTGACCAGGAGAGAGGGGAAGACGACGAAGGAAAAGAGAGCGGGGAACAGGGCGATGAAAATATCGTTTTGCCTGTGAGTGGAGCGGAGAGTGAGTTTCTGCTCACTATTCCCGATAAGGAATTCCCGGTAGGAAGAGTGAAGTTATATACCCGTTATACACTCACCAAAGAGGAGAGGACACTGATCCAGGTGATTACTCCATATATAGCCTGGGCGATAGACAACGGCATCAAGATCATCTCGCTGGGCGAAGAGCGTGAGCAGCTCGATAAGCAACGCTATGTCTTTGAGCAGCATATTGCCACGAACAAACGTCAGAATGTAGTGAAAAAGGCTTGTATGGCCATTGTCAACGGAATCAACCCCTATATGGACCGCATCATCAACGAGGTGCGTAAGTTGAAGGAGAAAGGATTTACGCACGACCCCCAGATCCGGAAAGAGAAGTTCCGCTATATCGAGGAATTGGTGACCACCATCAATGAATACAACGATATCCTGGCGCTGTGGATCAAAATGAAGCAGGGTACCCTGAGCCTGAATATTGAGAATTTTGAACTGAACGATCTGTTCCAGTTAGTATCTAAAGGAAGGCGCACGTTTGAGATGAAGCAGCAGCACTTTGAAGTGGCGCCGACGGATGCGGTGGTGAAAGCCGATAAGGCGCTTACCCTTTTTATGATCAATACGCTCACGGAGAACGCGCGCAAATATACCCCCCCGGGGGGTACGGTGCGGGTATACGCCGAGGTCATGGAGGAGTATGTAGAGATCTCCGTAGCAGACAACGGCAGGGGACTCTCGCCGGAGGATATAGAAAAGATCCTCGGAGAGAAGGTCTACGATTCCAGGGAGATAGGAATGAGCAATACGGAACACCGGGAAGAACTGTTGAAGAACAAAGGCAGCGGATTTGGTCTGATGAACTGCAAAGGGATCATAGAAAAATACAGAAAGACTAATGAAATATTCCGGGTATGTACGTTTGATATAGAGAGCCGGCCGGGCCAGGGAAGCCGCTTCTACTTCCGCCTGCCTCCCGGTGTGCGGAAATTCTTAGGTGTGTTGCTCCTGATCGGGTTGCCCTGGGCATTGAGCTCGTGTGGCCTCTCTCCGCGGGAAACGAGCGGAGATCAGCAGACGGAGATCATCTTCGCGGATATCTATTCGGAAGATTATTACGAAGAGTTGCTCAACCGGGCATCGCGATACGCGGATACAGCTTATTATTGCAACGTGATCGGGGAGTATGAGATGGCGGTGCATTATGTAGACTCGGCCATCCACCAGCTCAACATTCACTACCTCACCTATTGCGATGTTCCCGACAGGCTGATGGCCCTGCGTGGCGAAGGGGTAGCGGCGGAGCTGGAGTGGTGGGAACAACTTTTCGATTCGGACTTCCATGTGATCTTAGATATACGCAACGAAGCCGCGGTGGCTTTCTTAGCCCTGAAAGACTGGGATGCCTACACCTACAACAATATAGCTTACACCACCCTATATAAACTCCTGGGAGAAGACAACTCCATAGAGGCGTATTGCCTGGAACTGGAACGGTCCACAACCAATAAAATGGTCGGTATCCTGCTGTGCGTAGTGTTGTTCATTGCCTCTTTGTCTGGCTATTATGTACTTTATATCCGCAAGAGGTTCATCAACCGCTTTCACCTGGAACAGGTGCTGGAGATCAATCAGCAGGTATTCACGGCTTCTCTGGCGCGAACAGACGGGTCTGAAGACGCGCTGCAACGGGAAGAGGAGGTATTGAAAGAAATACCCCGCCACATTGTCACCGAAGCGTTTGAAGAGGTGAACGAACTGCTCAATATCCGGCTTTGGGGAATCGCGGTCTATAACGAGAACACCGGAAAGCTGGAGTATGCCTCCGATCCGCCCGTCGAACACATGCCGGACCTCATCCGGGAATGTTTCCACGAGGAACAGGTGGTGTGGGAGAAGAACAGGCAAGCCTTGCCGCTGCTGATCGATACGGGAGGCAGTCACCGCTGTGTAGGGGTGTTGTACTTAGAGCGGATACTGGAATCCGGGCAGGATACAGACCCGTTGTATGTAGAACTGATCTCGCGCTATGTGGCGGTAGTGGTTTTCAACGCGGTCATAAAGATCGCCACCAAATACAGAGACATAGACTCTGCGCAGGACGAGGTCAGACGCGCCTCCTGGGAAGATAGCTTACTGCATGTGCAGAACATGGTGCTCGACAATTGCCTGTCTACCATCAAGCACGAGACGATCTATTACCCGAATAAGATCAAGCAGATCATCCGGAAGCTCAACGCCGGAGGATCTACCGAAAAGGAGGAAGTGGAGAATATCGACACGATCGCCGAATTGATCGAGTATTACAAAGGCGTATTCCTGATATTGAGCTCCTGTGCTTCGCGGCAGTTGGAGGAAGTCACTTTCCGCAGAGGTGTGGTAGCAGTGGAAGATCTGTTTACCTATGCCCAACGCTACCTGAAAAGATCCGCGCGCAACCGGAAAGAGCAGATCACGCTCACCTGTGTGCCCCCGGGAAAAGAACGAGTGGTCGGAGATGTGATCCTGCTGCGGTTTCTTCTGGAAAACCTGATCGATGAGGCATTGAGCGCTCCGCAGGAGGGAGAACTGATCCTCAGATCCCGTGTAGACGGAGAATATATCCGTTTTGATTTTGTGGATACCCGGCGTGAGCCAACGGTAGAAGAGCTGAACCGGCTTTTCTACCCCGAACTGGCGCGTATGACCCGGGGAGAGAAGGGAGAACTACAGGGAACCGAATACCTGGTCTGCAAACAGATCATCCGGGATCACGATGAGTTTGCCGGAAGGAGAGGATGCCGCATCAACGCGGAGCCTGCTCCGGAAGGAGGGTATAATGTGTACTTTACAATTCCGAAAAGATGAAGGGATTTACGATGTACGGATTTACTCCTTTGTCATGACCATTGTTTGATTACGAACATCAAGGAACATTACGATGTACAATTCAGAGAAAGAAAAAGATATATATACCCTAATCCAAAAGATAAATAGTAAAAAACATACATGATATGACAGCAGAGAATAAGAAGTTCAGAGTGATCATTGTAGAGGATGTAAAACTGGAGCTGAAAGGAACGGAGGAGATATTCCGTCACGAGATCCCCAACGCGGAGATCATTGGTACGGCAATGACCGAGAAAGAATTCTGGTCGTTGATCGAAAAAGAGGTACCTGATATGGTACTGCTGGATCTGGGGCTGGGAGGTTCTACTACCATTGGGGTAGATATCTGCCGCAACATCTGCCAGCGTTACAAAGAGGTCAAAGTACTCATCTTTACCGGGGAGATCCTTAACGAAAAACTATGGGTAGACGTGCTCGACGCGGGTGCGGATGGTATCATCCTGAAAACCGGTGAACTCCTTACCAAAATGGATGTGGAAGCAGTGATGGAGGGCAAAGAGCTGGTCTTCAACTATCCCATCTTAGAGAAGATCGTAGAGCGTTTCAAAAGGTCGGTAGAAAATGATGCCAGGCGTCAGGAAGCTGTGATCCACTACGATATCGATGAGTACGATGAGCGCTTTCTCCGGCATCTGGCATTGGGGTATACTAAAGATATGATCGCCAATCTCAAAGGGATGCCTTTTGGCGTGAAGTCTTTAGAGAAAAGACAGAATGACCTGATCAACCGCCTGTTTCCTCAGGGAGAGCGGGTAGGGGTCAACGCCACCCGGCTGGTGGTCAGAGCCCTGGAACTGCGCGTGATCGATCTGGATAATCTGGAAGCCGATGAAGAGTAAGTGGCATATGCCTCATCCGGCTACTATGTTCCTGTTGCTCACGGGAGTAGTGGTGTTTCTGTCATGGATCTGTGATGTCTATGGTTTGCAGGTCATACATCCGCAGACCGGTGAGGAGATCCGTGTACAGAATCTGTTGAGTCCGGAGGGTGTACGCTGGTGGCTGAAACATGTCATAACGAATTTTACCGGCTTTGCCCCGGTAGGGATGGTGATCGTTGCCATGTTCGGCTTTGGCCTTGCCGAACATTCCGGACTCACCGCGGCTTTTATCCGTCGGAAGAGTGGAGCACCCTTCCGGCAGAATGCCGTAATTCTTTCGGTGATCCTGCTGGGCATCGTCTCCAATGTGGTGGGAGATGCCGGGTATGTGATCATGCTCTCCATCGCCGCTACGTTGTTCCACGCGGCCGGTTTGCATCCGGTGGCGGGTATCATCACGGCCTATGTGTCGGTGGCCTGTGGCTACAGTGCCAATGTCTTTATCGGAACGTTAGATCCCTTGTTGTCCGGCATCACTCAGGAGGCGGCTTACATCAGCGGAATGGATATGAGTAGCTACGGCCCTTTGTCCAACTATTATTTCATGGCGGTTTCTACCTTTCTTCTGCTGGGCATTATCTACCTCATCACCCGCCGGAGCCTGCTGCCTGCTCTGGGAGCCTACCAGGGAGAGGTGAAGTTTGAGGGATACCGCAAACTGACGCGTAAGGAGCGGAGGGCGTTGCTGCTGGCCGTGGTAGTAGGCCTGGGCTATCTGCTACTTATTCTTTTGTCGACCTTCTCTTCGTGGGGCATCCTGCGTGGGGTCAATGGCGGACTGGTCCGTTCTCCTTTTCTGGTAGGTATCCTTTTTCTCCTTTCTCTGGGCGTAGGGCTGATGGGGATAGTCTATGGATTCAGCTCCGGAAGATACCGCTCAGACAGCGATGTGGTGGAGGGGCTGGCACAGCCCATGAAAACGCTGGGTGTCTATTTTGTGATCGCGTTTTTTGCCGCGCAGTTGTTTGCCTGCCTGGAGTATACCCAATTAGATCAGTGCCTCTCTATCGTAGGGGCCGATCTGCTGAGCGCGGCCGAGCTGCCTGCCATCGGCATTCTTATCCTTTTCATCCTTTTTACGGCCACCATCAACCTTATTATCCCTTCCGCCTCAACCAAATGGGCCTTTATGGCGTTTATATTTATACCCGTTCTGGGTCGTGTGGGAGTGGCTCCGGAAGTGGTGCAATGTGCTTTCCGGATAGGAGACAGCGCCACCAACGCGGTGACCCCGTTTCTCTTTTATGTACCTCTGGTACTGACCTGTATGCAGCAATACAACAAAGAATCTACCTATGGGACTTTGTTGAGATATACCTGGAAATATTCCCTGATTATCCTGCTGGCATGGAGCCTGTTGTTCATAGGCTGGTATCTGCTGGGTATTCCTCTGGGGTTGTAGGGGCAGCGGAAGAGATGTAAAAAAAGTGACTTTTTTCTTTTGATATTTCATAAAAAGCGGTTACCTTTGCACCGCAAATAAGGCTGGTTCCGTAGCTCAGCTGGATAGAGCAACGCCCTTCTAAGGCGTGGGTCAAGCGTTCGAATCGCTTCGGGACTACAAAAGGCAATCCAATAGGGTTGCCTTTTTTGTTAGGTATGAACTATTTATCGTAATTTTATTGTGTTTTTTGTTCGGTAGCTGTTCGGTTTTTGTTCGGTTTCGTCTCTTATTATGATTTTACACTCAGTAAATCATTATCCTATTTTGAAATATCTTCCCTGTCAACTATTTTAGTAATGTCTTTATTAAAATAATATTCATAATGCCCTATAGTCTTATTTCCACCAGCATTGTTAGCTCTGAAAGTATGTTTCATAGACCATCTTTTACATTCTGGGATGAAATTTTCACGTATACTATCTACCATTGGCCCATAAATGGCCGCAGAATCTAAGAATTGTTGTGCTAAATCAAGCAATCCTCTTACTTACTACTATAGGAAGATAGTCCAGAGTATATTTCTACTTCTTCCATTGTTTCGTTTACTTCTTTCATATAAGCATCATACCCGGCTTTACTCTGAATATATAATCCATCATCAAAAACAGATGTAAATGCAGAATCCAGAGACCTGAACTCAGCAGGTTCGTAACTATTCCAATCATGAAGCGTTATTTTAAGTTTGGCCTCTATCAATTTTTGGGCTTTTTTCTTTGGAGAATCATTACCTTTGTTGGTGGGCTATCGTCATATCACTCACAGGAAATACAGAAAGCGTAGATCTAAACAAGAAACTGCCATATAACATCTCATTTGACGGCTATACTTTCTGGACCCGAAAAAATAACCGGAGGTCTGTCAGGATTTACATTTTGTATATGAAAAAGCTATTTTAAGAGGCAAATATCCGGAAAAACGATCTTTTCACTAATTCTTACACGAGCTTTTTGTAGTATTTCGGCAAAGAGAGTCATGCAAAAAATGTATATCTATCCGGAAAAGTGATATTTTCTTGCAAAAAAGGAGTATAAAAGAATATTCATGCAATTACTCTGTGCATGGTATATTTGTAGTCTATGCACAAAATCTCGGTAATCTATGGATAGAATATTTGCAGACCATGCACAAACTATGGACAAACTACCAACCGTAAGCGAATTTATATAATGAAAAGAGAAAATTTCTTCTGAATGGTAGCATTTTAAAGATATTTTTAGAATAGCAAAATGTTCCTTTTTGAACAAAAAAAGCATCTTTTAGATATCAGATATCAAATTATAATAATATAAATCAATATGTTGTGG
>JAJBTC010000104.1 GCA_020861095.1 Bacteroides sp. | reverse complement strand
CTATAAAACATACTCTTAGAAGCCGCTCCCAGTTGGGCGGCTTTGTGTATACAAAAATATCATTTAAATAATTATAGGGGAAATTTTTCCCTGTTTCTACCCCTATAAACCCATTCGTTAGACTTTTAGGGGAAAATTTCCCCGACTTTGCAACATGGGCCGGAAGTATTCCATCTTGTTACATTTGGCACATGATCTCACTCCTCTCTCACACAAAAAAACTCTTTCCCGATACAGTTCCGATACGCCGGACCACCTCCGTCTACAACTCATAACTCACAATATATCAATACAATACCACACTTTCTAACCCTATCCGACTACGCATTTCCAGCGATTCAGGTATAATATATACATGAATAATATACATGGTATACCTGTCTACGATCTGACTATCGATATGCTGAATGACGAATATGGCGTATCTGTCATATCGTTAGTCGAAAATCCTGCCGTAGAAAAGGCATTCATCACCTTATCCGATCAAAGCCCCATCCGGCTATCCGTAGTGGACGACCGGAAAGTCATCACAGGAGTTGCCCTGCGGGCCGATTATCCGATCTACCGGAAAGATCCTGCCACAGGAAAAGAATACTTCTTCCGGATCAGCGCGGAGCAGATAGAACGTATCATGCAGAAATTCATGGCCGAGAAGCGTCTCGATATGGTAAACATCGAACACGATCCGCGGATGACACCCAAAGATATCTTTTTATGGGAATCTTACCAGCTTACGGACAAACACAAGATCGGCTATCCCGAATTCGCAGATATTGAAACAGGCAGCTGGATGGTGAGCTACAAGGTAGATAACAACACGGTCTGGAAAGCCATAAAATCCGGCAGGCTCAGAGGGTTCTCTGCCGAGATATTCGGAAACCTGAATGAGAATAAAGAAAAACAGGCAAATCTGTCTGCCGAGGACAGAGCCATTGCATTGTATTTATTAACTATAATTTAGAGATGTATGAAATTTAAAACAAAAGCGTTGTTGATGCTTGCCAGAGCCGCCAGGATAGAGCTTGCCGAGCAAGTCCTTGACGATGTGACCCTGTACTTTCTCGACGGCGACGAACTGGTGGAAGGTACGGAAGTATTCGACATGAACGAATCCGGCGAATATGTAGCCTTCCCCGACGGAAGCTATAGCTGGGGCGACCAGGTGGTTGTCGTAGAGAACAGCGTCGTCCAAAGCCTGGAACCGAAAGAAGGAAACGAAGAGAAAATGCGGGATGAGTCGGATCCGGAAGGAGACGAGCCCAGTCCGGGCGAAGTCAGGACCCTTGTAAAGATCGTGAAGCAGCTGATCGAAGAGATCGAAAAGCTCGGTGGCAACGTAGGGGATGTGAAAGAAGAGCTGAAGCTCACCAAACAGGAACTTGCCCAGGCGAAAGCCGAACTGAAACTCGCGAAAGGGAGAAGCAACGGCCGCTTCGCGGAGCCGAATCCCCGACGCAAAGGATCCAGAGGTTTCGCCTCCGGAAGTACGGAAGCCGAACTGGCAAAATTCGGAATCAAATAATTAATTTAAAAACAGATATATGGCAATAGATATTAGTTCCATTCAACGATACATCGCCCTGAATCCGTTGTTGATCCAGGAAAAGATGTACAACGAACTCACGATCCAGAAAGCATCCATCCAGGATGTATCGGGCGTAGTCCCGGGGAAATTCTCAAACCGGTACATCACCGCCGACGCGGCACTGGGAGCTTGCTGCCGGGTACCCACCGGAAGTACCACCATCAGTGAACGGCAGGCAGAAGTAGTCTGTATCCTCTCGGGAGATGAATACTGCGAGCTGGATCTGGCTCAGATCATTTCAAACGCGATAGCAGAGTCACAACGGGCACGCTTCACCGCCGGCGGAGAAAACGCCGGATCTGTCGAATTGGTGATTGTCGACGCCAACTGTACGTCTTTTGTCAGCAAGTTGGAGACCCTCTCCTGGATCGGAGATGTGACACACGTCAGCAACGACCTCAACAGGACCAACGGCCTGATCACGATCGGCGAAAGCGACGGCGCCATCCGGCATACCATCACGGCGGGCAACGCGTTCCTGGGACTTTCCCAGGCCATCAGGCAGCTGCCGGCAGACGCCAGACGTATGGGAGAGGTGATCGGAGTGTTCGTACCGGAAGAGTTCGCGGAAGCCTATTACGAAGCCGCGATGTACATGAACTTATACCATTACAATCCCGGTGATTTTGTCTCCGGTGCAGAGAGACCTGTGATCGGAAAAGCGGGATATACCCTGATCCCCACTCCCGGATTGTATGGGACCCGCAAGATCATGATCACGCCTTTGGACAACATCGTGTGGTTCAATTCACACCGCGATGATCACAACACGATCGACTGGGACTATGAAAAATACCGTCAGCTATATTACTGGCGCATCAAGACAATCTTCGGAGTGGACCTCAAACGTCCGGAATACGCTGTCATAGCGAGCTATGAAGATGCTATTCTTGAAATTTCGGAGAGTATGAATGTAAACATAACAAACACTCCCCTTCAGACGGCGATCACTTCACCGGTGGGCGCGAATGGTGGGGTATTAACTGAAAACACTTTATAATTATGGGATGTTGCGTATCACTTAATGGAATTATCCGGGGCTGTGACAACAGTATTGGTGGCATTCGCCGCGCATGGGCTACATGTGACGATGAAGCCGGGAAACCGACCATCAGTAACGATATCATTACAGCTATTCCTGATCCGGAAGCATGGAGCGAGTATGAGTTTCGTAAACAAACCGGTTCGGTCACTCAGACCGGATCCAGAGACGATGCTACAGGCTCACAGTATTGGAACATCGAGATCGTGCTGCAATTCTCCAAACAGGAGACTGAGAAGCGACTGGAGATCAACGCTATTGCTCTGAGCGACAGCCGCTGGATCATTGAAGATAACAACGGCAGATACTGGTACTTCGGACACTTCTATCCGGTAACTATTGCCGACGGGGCCACCGCGGAAACCGGAACAGCTTTTGACGACTTCAACGGGTACAACATTACTCTGACTACTGTCAGCGATGTATTGGCCTACGAAGTAAGCGAGAAGGCTATGGAAGACTTTCTCAAATAAATGCAACAGCGAGGGGGCAAATTTCTTTGTCCCTTCTTCACTTTTAAAATCAGAAAAAAATGTCATGTTGTAATAATAAACATCCACATCACCCGCATCACCCGAACAAATTTATCGATGTTACCTGTGCCAAACCCAAACCCTGGGAGGAGGTTCCGGCACTCCTAGGATTAAATGAATGTGGGAATATCGTCCCGACCGAAAAACCCGAACACGAACTGTCAGAAGAAGACCGTGATAGGCTGGACGGCATGGTGACCGACGGCGACGGTAAGAAAGCGCTGTTCAACGACGGCACATACAAAGAGGTCTATACGAAAGAACAATCAGATGCCATCACGGAAGGCCTGAAAGAACGTATTAGTCAGAACACGGAAGCCATAGCCGATAATGCCGGTGCGATCGATTACCTGCGGGATGAAGTCGCGGACAATTACTTAGCCCTTGCCGGAAACTCCGAACAGACATCGATCACAGGAGATGTATATACCGCGGCCCGTATTGTCGCGCGCCAGAGCAGTCCCGAAGGTACACAATACAGAGTGATGGTAGATGGTACAGATGCCGGATATGAACGTTTCGGTTCCTCTATGGCACAAACAGATCTCCGTTCGTCCGGACGACCTACTGTAAATACCTCCAACGAAATAGCATACCTCTCTGAAGTAGAAACCGTACAGGAAGAGGTTTACCTCTCTGTTACGAATCTGACCGAAGCGATCCACACCGTTCAGGACAATCTGGATTCGGCCGCGGAAGATCTTTCAGACTCCATACAGGAGGTACAGCAGCATGTAGAAGGGGTAGCATCCGATCTGTCTGCACTGGCAACCCGCGTAGATACCGCGGAAGCGGGTATACAGGAACACGCTACTTCCCTCACAGATCTCCAGAGAACAACGGAAAGCGCTTTTGATACAGTACATGCATCCTTAGACAGTCTGGACGGAAGAGTAACGAACAACGAAGCCGATATTGCTCTCCACACATCGGATATTGAAGCCTTGAGAGAAGATCTGGCCAGCCGCGAACTCTTCAGAGGATATTACGAAACAACCCATGAAGTCACTGCCATTGAGAATCCGCTGGAAGGCAACTACGCATGGAACGCCGAAACCGGAACCGTATGGCTATATAATGGAACGACATGGGTAGATTCTGCGATAAGGATCCCCGATCAGACCGTAGAGGCGTATGACGCGCTGCCACGCATGGATGGAGAAGGAGATGCGGGATCTACGAACCGCTACGCGCGTGGAGATCATCAGCATCCCTCCGACGAATCGAAGGTAGATATCGAAGAACTGGATAATTATCTGGCATTGGCCGGAAACACACAGACTTCACGCATAACCGGCGACATCTGGATGGCTACCGGACGGATGGTACGACTGACCAACTCCGGAAACTCCGGACTGCGACAGAACGCCGATGAAAATGTGACTGAACTGGTAAGCAACGGCATCGGTGGTATCCATCTGATGGCGCCCAACGGTATGGTAAAGTACAACGGAGAAGAGATCGCTATAAAAAGCGACCTTAACCATGCGGAAGCGGATATTTCAAGCCTGCAGTCCAAAGTAGACACAAACACAGAGAATATTGCGACATTGCAAGCAGATGTGGAGGATAACGCAGAAGATATTTTCGGACTGCAAGCTACCGTATCGAAAAACAGCGAGTCTATCTTCATTCTGCAATCGGATGTGGCAGACAATGCCGAGGCCATACAGAAAAACGCCACTTCCCTTTCGGATTTACAGGCGGCAACAGAGACTGCTCTGGATACAGTAAATGCCTCTTTAGATAGTTTAGATCAGCGGGCCACTAAAAACGAAACGGACATTGCCCTGAATGTATCGGAGATCGAAGCCTTGAGAGAAGATTTGGTAAGCCGCGAACTCTTCAGAGGATATTACGAAACAACCCATGAAGTCACTGCCATCGAGAACCCGCTGGAAGGCAACTACGCCTGGAATGCCGAAACCGGAACCGTGTGGCTGTACAACGGAACCACCTGGGCAGACTCTGCAATAAAAATCCCTGACCAGACCGTAGAGGCTTATGACGCGCTGCCACGCATGGATGGCGAAGGAGACGCCGGAGCAACCAACCGCTATGCGCGTGGAGATCACCAGCATCCCTCCGACGAGTCGAAAGCAAACCTGACAGAACTGGACAATTACCTGTCCCTGGAAGGGAATACCCAGGCTTCCCGCATGACCGGTGACCTCTGGATGGCTACCGGACGGATGGTACGACTGACCAACTCCGGAAACTCCGGACTGCGACAGAACGCCGATGAAAATGTGACTGAACTGGTAAGCAACGGCATCGGTGGTATCCATCTGATGGCGCCCAACGGTATGGTAAAGTACAATGGAAAAGAAATCGCAGTAAAAAGTGACCTTGATAATGCGGCAGCGGATATCTCAGAATTACAATCGGCAGTGGATACCCATACCGGCACCATTGAAACGCTACAGTCTGATGTGAAAAGAAACACGAACGCGATTTCCGGACTACAGGCTGCCGTGTCTAAAAACGCGGACGATATCCTTGTACTCCGTTCCGATGTAGAGGACAACTCAACGGGAATAAATGAAGTGGCTACTGTCGTTTCTCAACATATCATTGATATACAGAACAATGCTTCGGAAATTGCCGCTCATACGTCGGACATTGCTTCCCTCCGGGAAGAATTCGCAAGTCAGGAACATTTCCGGGGCTATCTGGCTACGACAGCTGAGATCACCGCGATCCATGATCCGAAAACAGGTGACTATGCTTATAATGCAGAAACCGGCACACGCTGGGCATACAATGGCGCTACCTGGTACGATACGCTGGATCTGATCCCCGATCAGACAGTCGAAGCGTATGACGGTCTTCCTCTTATAGATGGCGAAGTCAGCAAAGGCCTGGCAAACCAATACGCGCGGGGAGATCACAGGCACCCGACAGATATCTCCCGGGCAAGTGCTGCCGAACTGGCAACTACCAACCTGGTACTTTCCGGACTGCAGAATGAGGTATCAGGTTATCAATCGGCAAACGATGCCAACATCTCCGCGTTACAGACAGATGTAGCCGTCAACGAAGCTCATATAAGTAGTATGACAGACAGGGTCGCCACACAGGATACAAAGATCTATACGCTGACGGGCGATGTCGCGACCCATACCGTGGAGATTGCCAACCTGACAAATCGCGTGGACTCCGGCAAAACAAATATTGGAACGCTTCAGACACAGACAGCACAACTGGATAAAGACCTAGATCACCTCACTGTGGAAGTAGCGGATATAGACAGCCGTGTGCTAACAAACAAAAATGATATCGCGACTTTGCAAAGCCAGTACAACAAGCAGGAACATTTCCGCGGATTCTACCTGAGTACGGTCGAAGTGACCTCACTCAAAGCAAAAGCCGGGGATTATGCCTGGAATTCCGAAACAGGTACCGTATGGGTATATGACATAGAGATCCCGTCATGGACAGACAGTGGCGTGGCTATTCCCGTACAGGCTGTCTTTGCCGCTACCGCATTGCCTCTGCAGGATGGAGTAGCCAGCGCGGGTGAATCATCCGACTACGCAAGGGGCGATCACAGACACCCTACGGACGACACCCGGGCAAGTGTCAAAGAACTAGCCGACTCCAATAACCGGATCGCAGTACTTGAAACTTCGATTGAGGATCAGGAAATACGCATATCCGGGCTGGAAGAAGATAGTTCTACACACAATTCCGACATTTCAGCGCTGCAAATCTTAATATCTGACCAAGAAGAGCGTGTGACCGGACTTGAGATCCAAGCAAATGATCATGCGGACCGTATGGCTTCCCTTGAAAAGGATGTGACAACACATACATCAGATATCCGGTCTGTAGCAGACCGTACGACTGCGCTCGAGGAAGTAAGTGCCAGACATAACTCAGATATTTCAGTACTGCAAACGTCAGTAGCTGAGATGGAAAGCCGTATGGATGGACTTGAAGCCTCGAACAGCGATCATACCGAACGTGTCGCATCCTTAGAAGAGAATGTGGGCGTAAATATATCGGATATCGAGTCTGTTACGGATCGTACCACCGTGCTTGAATCACAGATGAATGGATATATCCTTCTGGTGATTACACAGGATGAATACGATGCACTGACAACCAAAGATCCGCACACGATCTATTATGTAAAAGAGGAATAATATGCTCTATAATAACTCAGATAATATCGCCGGCGTATACGTCGGCGATGCTAAGATCAGTAAGATTTATACACAGGAACAGTTGATCTATCAACAAAAAGCAGATATACTGCCATATATTGTTGAATTAACCGTTTCTGATGGTGATACAGCATGGTTAAATATCTATTCATCGGCCAATGGAATAACTATAGATTGGGGAGATAAAACAATAGAGATAACATCGCGAATTGCGCCCGGGCATACCTATGCTACCGGCGGAGTTTATCAAGTACAGATACATGGTAGCGATCTATCATTGAGCACATTATTTTCATCAGGAAGAGATTGGAAGTATATAACTGGTGTTGTTTCATGGGGAAATAGTATTACAAATATGGCTCTCGCCTTTAATAGTTGCATCAACTTGTCATATATTCCTGACGATATGTATGGTACATTTAATAATATAAAATTATTTAATACCTGCTTTTGCGACTGCACTTCCCTGACTACCATTCCGGAAAAGCTATTTGCTAATTGCGTGAATACAACCAGCTTTCACACGTGCTTCCAAGGGTGTACATCGTTGACTTCCATTCCGGAAAGATTATTTGCAAACTGTCCCGCCGTCACAAGCTTCAACAGTTGCTTCTACAATTGTACTTCATTAACAGGCTACACACCAAAAGACAGTGACAGTGGTGAATTGTGGGAAAGAGCAGGGAAAACAGGATATCCGGACTCCATCAATGGATCAAGTTGTTTCAAGAGTTGTATCGGTCTGGACAATTATTCGGATATTCCTTCAAGCTGGATTGACGGATAAGTTACTGGTCTACAGGTAGATCTTTCGCACATTACATACATTCAGTACTATTACTATATAAAAGATCCGATGATTTTAGTAAACCATGACACAGATGAACTTATTCTTCCCAAGGTAGACCGGTGCAAACTCAATACCTATGATGAAAGTTACCAGCTGATATTGCAGCATAAAGCAACGCGTAAATTATTCGTATATTGTGTAAAGGATCATGGTCGGAACAACCCGGTCTATTTCCACTTTCATTTTTCAGTAGCGGAAGACATGGAATACGGTGAGTACAATCTGTATCTCATTGCCGCAAACCACTGGAGCAAAGAAGAAATAGACCGGGTCGATCCGAAAGCAACCCTACGCGTACCGGACAAAACCCCTGTCCTGATCAACGGACGGTTTATCACATCCGGAAATGAGTTGCTGATGAGCAGAACCACCAAAGCGATCATAGAAGACGCGTATAGTTGTCTGACAGCCGACGGAGACCACTATGTGGCAAACCTTACCTCATGCGACGAACGGATATATGGAGATCTGGAAGAACCTATAGAGATTCTCTACACGGATATATTGAAATACAGGGATCACGACTTCGACCCTGGGATAGGACCCGGGAGATTGCGCGATCAGAAACATACAGAATACAAACGATGAATGCAGAAAAAACAATACAACAAGATCCTCAGAAGATCTATTTGTCACTGATAGATGCCCCCAGGTATAAACCTACGCCCAATGTAGATGAATATGTAAAAGGCAAAGAGTATGTCTATTGGGGGATAGATAATTACTACCCTGATTTTCTGTGGAATATCTATAACAACTGTGGTATCTTGCAAGCGGTTATAGATGGTCTTACGGATTATACCCTGGGGCAGGGCATCACAAACAATACCGGTATTCATGAGGAAAATATATACGGCGATTCCATTCAGGATATTGTAGAAAAACTGATCCTCGACCGATGGATCTATGGCGGGTTCGCGCTCCAGGTAAAATTCAACACGCTGGGAGGTATCATAGGGCTTTCCCACATCGATATACGCAAATGCCGGGTAGATGAACAGGGTCAGCATGTCTATGTACAGGACAGGTGGGACAAAGGAGGGTCGAACAGGTTTGAAAAGTTCAATGCCTTCCATCCCGATACCGGTGGCAGCGACGGAGTTCAGATCTATTACTACAAAGGTACCCGCACACGGAGTATCTACCCCATACCTGACTATAATGCTTCTATCATATCCTGCGAGATCCAGAAAAAGATAAAGGAATTCCAGATCAACGAACTCGACAACAATTTCACCTCTTCAGGGATCATTAACTTCAATAACGGCAAACCCGGAAAAGACGAAAAAGCCAACATCGAAGCCGGGATAAATAAAAAATTCGCAGGATCAACGAACGCCGGACGCATGATGGTATCTTTCAATGAAGACAAAGAGCACGCGACCACCTTCGAACGATTGGGTACAGATGATTTCCCCGACCGCTACAACGCGACCAACGATTCGTCCCGGGCAGATATTTTCATTTCGCTCCGGGCACATCCTCAGTTGTTTGGCATGACTGTTTCTACCGGGTTTGCCAACATCGAATACGACAGAGCCTTTGAATTGCTCAACAGGACACACATCCTCAAAAAACAGAACGAGATCGTACGCGTTTTTTCCAAAATATTCTGCAGACCGGATGTGATCTCCTTCATTCCTTTCGTACTGAATACCGACGAAGGAGAATAATAAACGATAAAAATGGCATCAACCACAGAAAAACGATCAGAAATACCCAGATAAGTATGGAAACATGGAATGACATCAGACAAAAAATGAAGCGTACCGACTTCATCCCACATAAAGTATGGCTTGCGTCTACCACCGATATAAAAGCGGAAAGCTATCTGGACGAGAATGTTTCGGATCATCAGATCCAGGTTGCCCTGACGGATGTGCAGAACATAATCATCGAAAAGGTAACAGGAAGCTGTCTCATCCATCAGCTCAAATCCCTGATCTGTGAAGATCTGATCCGATGTAAGTGTGCCGGCTGGTACCGGGAACTGCTCGATAGTTACCTTTTCCCCATCCTCGCCTACGGGGTACAGGCGGAACTCGCGGCCCACCTGACATTCAAAGAGCGCAATCAGGGAGTAGTCCGGGCAGGCGATACCGGCCATCTTCAATATCCTGTACTGAACGATATAAAGTACATCAAAACACAGTACGAGACGAAGCGGGATTTCTACATCACAAGGGCCGTAAAGTGGCTGAAATGCAACCGACACCATTTCTGTGAACTCTGCAGCCTGTGTACCTGCTGCGATTGTGAAACGGCTCCTTTCCAACTTCCGTATTCTGTAGGGATAGAGTTTGAAACAAAATACGACAACCGCCTTGGTTTTATCCGGAAGACATGAAAAAAGATTATAATTTATACGAACTAACAAAAATGCTCGAAAGGATCTGCCAGGCGCATCCGATCGTAGGTAACTTCCTGACGAATGTATATCAACTGGGTGAAACAGACAATATAACCTATCCGGTAGTAGCATTGACCCTGAATAATGTCACCAGACGGGAAAACACACTTGATTTCAGCCTGAACATTTTATACGCCGACAGGCTTACGGACAACAGGGACAATACGATAGCAGTTCAGAATGTCGGAATAACTATTCTGCTGGAAATGCTTAATTTGCTGCACAACCATACAAATGTGATCGTTCCGGCCGACTACCAGATCATTCCCTTCCAGGAGCAATTTGCCGACAACACAGCCGGAGTATATGTTCCTGTCATCCTTAAAGTCCCCAACTATGTAGGTGATTGTACCTGGATAGACCCGGATTGCATAGAATGTCAGGCATGAACAAAATAGACAATATATTATCATTCGCAGGTGGATCGCTTTTCGGCCTGCTATCCTTTGTAGCTCCGCTGAAAATCTCCTTCATCGTGATCTTTGTGGTGATCGCCGCCGATTTTATCACCGGCATCTGGGCCAGCCGCATCAGAAAGATCAGTGTCTCTTCCCGACGATTGCGCAGGTCCATCCGAAAAATGATAGGCTATTTTGAAGTTATCTTCTTACTCTATATCATAGAGAAAGGATTTGACTTTGACATAGGGACTTACCGGTTCATAGGAGGATTTATCTGCTTCATCGAACTGATCTCCATACTGGAAAATTCGGCGGTGATAACGGAAAATAAGATTTTTCTCTCCCTGATCAGACTACTGAGAGGAAAAGCAAAATCTGCCTACGGCGATATGATTGACGAAATATTAAATGAGAAAAATAACGATTAAAATATGGCAGCCTTAGAAATTGATTCTATCGTAATCCATTGTTCCGCTACCAAAGTGACAACGGATATAACCGCACATGATATTGACACCTGGCATCGTGCCAATGGCTGGTATAGAAATAAGCAGAAGATCCGGGATGATCCGGAGCATTATACATCTATTGGCTATCATTGGTTCGTATCCAAAGACGGCACGCTTTTTCCGTGCAGAGCTGAAAATGAAACAGGTTGCCATTGTGTCGGGTGGAATTCACGGGCGATAGGTATATGTTATGCCGGCGGTCTCGATGCCAGCGGCAAAGAGGCTGATACGCGCACCCCTCAGCAAAAACACGCGATCCGGCAATTGATCATGGAGATCCTTCAGCGTCATCCCGGAAAAGTGCGGCAGATACTGGGGCATAGAGATACGGGAGCTAAAAAGGCATGTCCGTGTTTTGACGCGATACCGGAATATCTGGATCTGTTGAAATGAGACTGTTTTATTGTTTGATAGGGCTCTGGATGTTTACCTCCTGTGCATCGGTAAAGTCACACAGATCTTCCGAGATCAACCGGGAGATCAGCCAAGCCAAGGATATGGAGAGTGATCTCTCGCAGGAGATATTGTTCAAACTCTTCCGGAAGCAATTCTCAAACAGCGTGAATCAAACGCGGGTGACTCTTTACGACACGTCGCAAGAGATAGACACAGAGACAGGAAGGCCACCGATCCTCGCGGAGATAGAAAACAGGGCACAAACAGAAACTACCACATACGAACAAACTGAAAGGATTGATAGCATATATGCCTCCTTCAGAAGCAGATCATCGTATCAGGATAATGAAAGCACAAAAGAAAAAACAGACAAAAAGACAGGCCGTACTCCTTACAGGTTACTTGTTATAAGTATACTCTTCGCCCTTGGGATCATTCTTTATTCCACGAAAAAACCAGATAAATAAATTCTACTTTTTTACGGCCATCACAAAGCCGGTTGCCTGAGAAGGTTACCGGCTTTATTTATATTGAATTTTCATTTGAAATGTTAACATAGCTAGTCCATTAAAAGTATCTCTTCCATAATCCGCCTGACCTTATCCGCTCTTTTGATCACCCTCAGATGGTTCCTTGCCTCCACATAGTATAGGGATTCTTTATCAATCTGTAAGAAAAGAGCCGATTTCTGGTTCCATAAATATGAGATAGATATTCACATATTACCTACGGTTCGTAGGTAGTGATCCGGCAGGTGGCCCATTTCATATATTCAGGTGAGGTATAGGATATGTATTATAGGTTGTCACGAATTTAACTATTTCATCTGGGTATCACCTGAATAACAGGAGTCAGAGAGCTTTCTCAGCGGATCTTCCACCAATGAAATTTTATAAAAAATTAGTTACACAACCCTCAGTTCTCTTTCTTCACCTCAAGTCTGGAACCTACAAATTGTCCCATAACAGCCATTCCTATGAAAAGCGGAATAGTAAGCCCAATTTGTAAAGGGATAATAAAGGGAATAGAAGCATATATAATCAGCCACCACAGACATGTCATTTTCCGGAATCTTTCCCGGTATTTACCAAAAAAAATAGATATCAGGGAAATCCCTGAAACGACCACACTATTTATCATAAAACCATTTATTTATGGCTGCCCGAATCCTAAAAAGAAATAAACAGGAATCAGCATAAACCCTATCATAATTATATGTGCATATATAATGGAGATGGTCTGTAAACGGGGAATCCATTTGCTGTTAGTCATTCCCATAGACTGAAACATACTCCAGAAGCCATGGGATATGTGGAAATACAAAGCCAGAATCCATACAATATACAAACTGACATACCACCCATTTGAAAACAAGGTTTTTATAAGATCATAAGGATTATCTCCCTCGTTGCCCATCCAATGCTGCAACTGCATCTTCGCCCAGAAATGGCCCAGATGAATGACCAGCAGTCCTAACACGATAAGCCCTAATGCAAGCATATTTTTAGAGGCCCACGACACCTTTTTACTCTTCCCTTCTACCGCATACCCCTGCGGACGGGCTTTCCGGTTTTGCAGGGTAAGGATGATACCCATAATGATATGAACCATAAAACCGAGTGCCAGAATCGGGACCATGACCTGAATGAGCAGGTTCTCATCCATAAATCCACAGGCCGCTTCGTAGGCTTCCCGTGAAATTAATGAGGTAAGATTGATGACTAAATGAAGGGTTAAAAAAAGTATGAGTAGCATTCCGCTTATACTCATCACTATTTTTCTTCCTATGGATGATGTTTTCATTCATTCGTAATTTTATTGTTGTTGTTTGTTAGATGGATCATCTGGCTTTTTTTACTATACAGCATCCTAATCAACCCTGATGTTTTCAGCACGATTGCTCCATAAAAAAGAGTTTTATGAAGTGCAGGTATCGGAAAAATATTTTTAAAAAGCAGCGAAAGCAGTATCATTGCAACACCTGACAGAATCAAATAAAGCCATAGACCCGGTTTAAATCCTTTTTCCCGGAAAACGAATATCAGGAAGATGGATTTAAAGGATATGGCAATGCCAAGTAACATTCTGAAGTAAAAAAGTGGCGCATCTATCCACCTGACTATAAATGCAATAAGCAATATGCCTAATCCTGTGAATAAATAAATCTTTCTATTTATACTCATCACTGATTTCTGTTAATTCCACATGTTGCGGTTCCAACCTTCTATTTTATTATACGAACTTGTCAGGATCATTACATTACGGGATCATTTCCTCTACAAATTTCCGTAACAATTCTAAATCTGATTGATTGGGCCGACCTCTGTGTAATATTTTGAATTGTCCCCTGCAATGAAACTCTCTTTTGTCGACCGTAATGTTGTGTTTTTCCAGCAGGCCCCTGACCTGCGCATAAGAGGAAGGCAATATCGCCGCAGAACTGAAACAAACCACTTTTTTGACCTTACTGCTATCCATAGAGGCGATATATGCTTTTACTTTATCGTCGATCCCTGCCATATATACCGCACTGCCGAAAAAAAGAATGTCTGTATCTTCTGTCAGGGGTACCGCTATGGTTTCTGCTTTCACTCCGGTTACATCTGAAACCACCGCAGCCATTTTCTCCATATGTCCTGTTCTTGAAAAATACCTGATAGCTATTTTCATCGTGTTCAATTTATATACTGTTCAACATCGTTTTCACCTGATCTTCATACTCGAACAGCGTACAACCACCCGTATGTTCGCCACCGATCAGTCCGGATGCCCGGAGTTTAGCGAAGAAAGGCGATTTGAGCGTTTCTTTCAGCCCTTTTTGTGCCACATTGCTATCCGAATAAGGAGAGAAGGGACAGGCTTCCGCTCTGCCATCCGGGCCGACATGGAAAAACCCGCGCCCGGCTGCCAGACACCCACCCAGTGCTTTTTCATCGCCCGGAAAGGAGAGGAAAATCACGTCGGTAAATTCATTCCGCAGTTTTTCCAGATTGACTTCCATTTGGGCAATCCCGGTTTCATCCAGAGCCAGATGTTCCGTACCCGCTTCGGAAGGCACGTATTCAATAAAGAAAATAATTTGGCAACCGAGGTCTTTCAGTAGCGTGATATAGGAAGAAGAAGTGGTAGTCACCAGATTTTCGGTAGATACAGTAATAGACGCACCATAAAACAATCTTCTCTTTTTCAGGTGTTCCATAGCATGTATCACTTTGTTGAATACTCCCTGTCCACGCCTGTCGTCTGTACGCTCTTTGCCTCCTTCGAGACTTATGATCGGAATCAGATTCAGATTTTCTGCAAAAAAATCAAGATAGGAATCGGTGATCACAGTGCCGTTTGTAAAAATCGGGAAGATCATGTCTCTGACCCCGGATGCGGCTTTCAATATGTCTTTTCTCAGCAAGGGTTCACCGCCCGCCAGAAGATTGAAGTTTATTCCCATCTCTGCCGCGTCGAGAAATATTTGTTTCCATTGTTCTGCCGTCAGTTCTTCTTTTTGCTCCTGAGCTGCTGTTCTACAGATGTTGTTGGCATGGGCATAACATCCCTTACAGGAGAGGTTACAATCGGTAGCAATGCTTGAGATAAGGAAGGGAGGAATGTGCAGATTTTCTTTCTCTTTGTAAGCAGTTCTCTTTTTCTCCGACCGCCCGAAAACTTTCTGCATCCTGAATATAAATAAGGCTTCTTTCGGGTTACTGAGTGCTGATTTGTAAGCATTGGACATCAGATTCCTTATCCCATTATTCAGGTAAGATTCCAAGGGTACTATGGTGCTTGATTCATTTTTCATACCGATATATTTTTAATGGATTATATAGTTGAATATCCGACCGGATGATTCAGCAATACACATGGATTGTCTTTTAATTTCCATAACTGTGGATGGTTAAATCTTTATTTATAATGGAACAAAGATAGAATGCGAACAGGGAAACAGGCTTAAGATTAACTTAGGATTATCTTAAGATTCGCTTAAGATCCTAAAGAAAATTCAGGCTTTACATGATTATGGTTTTATTAACCACGTCTTCAAAAGCTTTCAGGTGGGTAGCCATCAGAATGGTAATGTCGGGATAGTGCTGCCTGATACGTTGGAAAATGATAATCGCATTTTCGGAATTGATACCGGCAGTAGGTTCATCCACGACCAGTAACTGTGGCTTTTTGAGCAACGCTTGTGCCAGCAACAGTTTTTTTCGCTGTCCGCCGCTCAGGGTTTCGCCGTTTTCACCCAACCAGCTTGCCAGACCCTGAGGAAGCGATGAAAACCAACCTCCCAGATCTACAACTTCCAATACCTTTTCAATTGCTTCATCGGCATAACCTTCGAAGTTCTCACGCAAGGTTCCGGTCAGCAGATATGCTTTTTGAGTGACGTAGATACATTCGGGAACAGGTAGATGCGACAACTCCGAACAGCCGTTCCACGTTAAGGAACCACTCCGGCGGTATTCCGGATAGAAAAGACTGTTCAGCAGCGTGGTCTTTCCTTTTCCTGTTTCTCCGAATAGCGCAATCCAGTCTCCTTTTTGTATTTCTAACGAAACCTCCGGGGTTCTCACAGGTGTTTCCGGGATCTTTGCACTCACCTTTTTTAAACTTAAATTTTCCAGAGGGGAATTCACTGTTACTGTCTCCACAGGGTGGTCTCCTTGCCGGATAATGGCTTCTATCTCTTTCATCTGATGGGCAACCGAACTTTTCTCCGACTTTCCCGAGAAAAGTATTTCCGATAATTCGGCTTGTGCGATTATCCCGAAAAAAATCCCGATGGCCACGGGTGCATCAATTGCCTGATTACCCGCAGTCCAAAATAAAATGACAGCCAGATAGCTGAATCCAAGTCCAACGATAAGTTGCAGGGTAAAAGAGTTATTTTGCAGTTGGTCTTCCAATCGTTCGATCTGCGATAACCTTTGTTCGTGCTGCACGATTACTTTTTCCTCTAAATCGTATTTCGTTATTTCGATCCGGCCTCTGAAACTCTGGATAAGCTCCTGATTGTTCTCCTCCCGGCACACACTCAGGTTTTGGTAAATTGTTCTGTTCTTCCTGTAAAAGAATTGCGGTATAACGAACAGAAGAAGCGCGGAAGAAATTAAAAACTCAATGGCTATGACCTGCGAAAATACATTCAGGAAGATAAAGTAGATGCCCAGTGCGATAATAATTGCCGTAAACGGCAGTATCCACAAAAGAATGTGATTCAATATCCGGTCAATTCCCTGCGTACTGTTTTCTAATAAGTTTGAATTGTTACCCGCCTGTTTTTTGAAGTAGGGAAATCCGGCAACCGATTGGAATATCTTCAACTGCAGGCTTCTCTGGGCTTCCAGTGTGGTTTTGTGATTTTCCACCCGTTCGAAATACCTTGTCGCTGTCCGCACCAGTGCCAGCAACCGGATCAGTGTAGCCGGTATTATATAGGCAAACATAGTATTTGCGGTAACGAATGCCACGCTGCACATGGCCAGAAACCATCCCGAAACAGCAGGAAGGGCAATAAATGCTACCGTCCAGAGGAGCAATAAGAAAATTCCCTTTGCCCATCTGCCCGCAAAGGGCTTTAAAATAGATGTTACGATAAATTTATTCATTATTTCTCTTGTTCTCCCCAATTTAAGTTTACGACTGTATCGGCAACAGACTCGAATATTTCTTCGTGCGAGGCGACTATTACCAACCTCTCTTCGGATAATTTAATTATTTGTGAGAGAATGATCTCCACGGTATCTGCATCCAGACTTGCCGTAGGCTCGTCCAGAATGGCTACCGGCTTCGGATGCAGGAGCATCCTTGCAAGTGTAACCATTTGTTTCTCACCGCCTGAAAGCTGTTTCCCATTATGGCTCAATTCCGTCTGCCAGCCGTTTTGCTTTTTATCAAGTATTTTATTCAGAAATTCGGGATAACGTTCGGAGCATTCCTTCTTTTTATCGAGAAAAATATTGTAGTGAAGCGTTCCGTCGAATATAAAAGGAAATTGGTTCATATACGACGTATTGGCATTGAGCCACTGCCGGGAACAGGAATTGTCTTTTCCGTTTACCGTCACGGTTCCGTCAGCTACAGGGAGGCTACCCGCACATATTTTGAGTAAGGTGGATTTCCCGGAACCCGAAATACCTTTTACCAGTACCAACCCTTTGGCAGGAAATTTTAAACTGATCTTATTCAGGACTTTCACCGGGGAATCGGGATAGGCAAAACTCAATTTTTCTATTCCGAAAGAAATAAGTGTTTCGTTCGTATCAACCGAAGGAGCGTCCGGTTCTTCGGTTACTAACGGCATTAGCAATCTAGTTGCCGCTAAAGCCCTGTTCCGGTCGTGATAGGCGCTTACGAATTTCCGCAGATAAAAGAAAAAATAAGGGGCAAGCGTAAGCAGGAACAAGGCGGTCCGGAAATCGTAACCCTTTCCGTAGTCAGGACCTACCATGATCCCAAGAAGGCTTAATCCCAGATAAATAGCTACCATAGCGATGCTGAGCGTTACAAAAAGTTCCAGCGATGCCGAGGTCAGAATGGCAACCCGCATCACTTTGACAGTTGCTTTATTGAGCGCATCGCTTCTTTCCGAAAGGAACCGGTACTGGGGTTTGAAATTATCTAAATTGACAATTTCGGCAATGGCCTGAAGCCGGTTGTAGAACACGGCTGAATATTTCATAAAAAGGTTGATGTGTTTTTGGTGAATTCCTTCGGCTCCCATTCCGATGATACTCATCAGAAAAGGTATGACTAAAAAAGAAACCAAAAGTATAATGCCTACCCATTTTTCTACCCAAAAACAAACGACCAACAACAACCCGCTCACTAAAACCGATGCCATCGCATAGGGAATGAAAAAAGCAAAATAGGGCTTCAGATCGTCGTTGATCCGGGTAACCATCAGGGTACTGGCTATGGAGTCTATTTTATTATTACCGAGCAGCGCAGGATAAAGTTTTCTTTTGATCCGGGAGACGACCACATTTCCTGCCTTGTAATTGAGCCGCGATGCAAAAAGGGCTAACATGTATCTGCCTGTAAGAAACGCCGCAGCGTACAGCAACAGGTCGGGTAAAATTCGCCCTTCATCAAGCCATAAAGCCGCAAACAGGGACAGATACCAGCAAAAGACGATAAAACATCCTGCGCTTAACGCAGTGAGTACCGATGCTGAAAGATATACATTTTTAACTGCGGCTATATTTTTGTTCAGCCATTGGGAAGCACTTTGCGGATTTGAACTCATGGATGATCTGTTTTTACATGAAATGAACGGCTGCTATGCCGGTGTATTTGCTTTACCGGATATAGGAATAATCAGTTTGGCGATTGTGTATTGGTTGATTTCACTCTCTATGATGATTTTTATATCCAACAAATCACAGAATCGTTTTACGATCGCAAGTCCTAATCCGAATCCTTTTATCTCCGTTTTACCGGGGGTGTAGGAACGATAGAATTTCTCAAAAACCTGCTCCAGTTCTTCGGGAGGAATACCCCGGCCGGTGTTATGCACTTCAATTACATATTCCGACTCTTTCTGATACCCTTTCATCTCAAAGCGTCCTCCTTCATCCGCATATTTGACCGCATTGGAGATAAGATTATTCAATACAGTCGAAAACAGATATTCATCGGTGGGGAGAGATATATTTTCCGGTTGTATTGAGATTTTACACTCCATTCTTTTTTTAAGGATAGCATCACAATGTGGACCTACACAATGATTGACGAGTGATTCGACCGGCAGTGTTTCATAGTGAAGCGACTGTCGGTTGTCTTCATACCTTGTCAGGATCAATAGCTGCTCTACCATGTCATTTAGCCTATCGACTTCCTTGATGCAGAGACTGATACGTTTCTTATATTCGGCTTCGCTCCGCGTTTTGCGGATAAGGACTTCCATCGTTCCTTTCAATATGGAAAGAGGGGTACGGAATTCGTGAGAGGCATAAGAGGTGAAATTCCGCTCTCTTTCCACTGCATATTCAATCCTGTCGAGCAGATGATTAATCGTTTCTGAAAGTTCGTACAATTCATCTGTATGGTTGGGTAAGGGAATGCGTGCGCTGAGGTTATTGTGGGTGATAACCTCGGCGGTATTGATGATTTCACGGATGGGTTTTATACTGTTCCGGGCAATACGTCGCGCAATGCTGAATAGTAATATCAACACCACAAAACAACCGACTGCGCACACCCGCAGCAGGATAGTAAATAAGTTCTCCACATCGGTCAGCGTAATGACTGCTCCGCTCTCTATTCTTCCTGTATGTACTTTAAAGACGAGAAGAATGATTCCGCACAAAACAATTGTAAGTGCGAGGGTACATACGATAATATTGAATGCGATCCGGTTCTGTAATGATAATTTTTTCATCTCTTTACTCATTTGCCATATAGCCTACACCGCGCACGGTTTTGATTTTTCCATTTTCTTTATCCATGTGCAGCTTCTTGCGAAGTGAGTTTATGAAAACATCGATCACACCGGTGTCGTATTCAAAATTAATATTCCATACTTTATTTATGATCTCGTCCCGTGTGCAGATCTTGCCTTTGTTGCGAATCAGAAATTCAAGAAGGGCAAACTCCCGCCGGGTAAGGGATATTTCCTCGTTTTTATATAATACCTGATAGGCTGATTTGTTCAATGCTATATCGCCAAGGGTGAGTACCTCGTCTTCCAGCCTGTTTCTGAAATGTATCTTTATGCGTTCGAGCAGTTCTTCAAAAGAGAATGGTTTTTTGATGTAATCATTGGCTCCGGCCCGCAAACCATCAATGGTTTCCTTTATGGTATCTTTTGCCGTAAGGAACAGGACAGGTGTGTCCCGGTCATGCCTGTGTATTTCTTTGCAGACATCAATTCCGTGCATGCCCGGAAGCATCCAATCCAACAATACCAGATCGGGGGTGGAACGGTTGAATTTTTCGATACCTTTTATTCCGTCAACGGCAATGGTGACGTGGTAGCCTTCTTCCTCCAACCCTTCTTTGAGAAAGTTATAAATGCCCGGTTCATCTTCTATGATAAGAATATGCATATAGTTTGTAAATTAACTTCTTACAAAATTACGGAAATTGAAAACAAATCGTTGATATTTACTTATATATCTTTTATTTTAAGTCCAAAGGTAAGGGGTGTGGAATTAAATTTGCTTAAGATTTACTTAAGATTTACAGAGATTGAGCTGTCTTACGCAGCTTTTTTTGAATTTTACTACGATAGAGCTTTTGAATTAATTTACGAAAGGACATGCTAACAGTGCAGAACAGATCGTATGTCTGATTAAATGCACCGTCTCTTATCCCCTCACCAAAGCGTTAATACTTGATCAACAATTGTTCAATCATAGCCCTGTACTCACTGAGGGTCGAACCTTTTTCTTCTTAAAGATACGGACAAAGTTTGACAGATTGTTGAAACCCCATAAAAAGCAGATCTCTGCTACGGAATGGGTAGTTTCGGACAACATCTGGCAAGTTTTGCCCACTCATATATGGATCACGTAATCTATAAAAGTATAACGTGTCTTCTTTTTGAGAAAATTCCTGAAAGCAACTGTATTCTTATTCACCATTTCTTCTAATTCATGTTGTTTGATCTGATTTTCATCATTCTTCTCTACATAATCACATATCCAGGCCATAGGTCTGCACTCAGCTACCTTGACAATAGACTTATAGTGATAAGCAGGATCTATCAAAAACGTACTCCGGCCAAAATTTACAAATTTATCAGGTTTTTACAACTTAACTGTACAATAAGTGCATTTAATGTACAATGAGTTCACTTAATTCCATTTGAATCCAGTTGTTCATTTTCTCGCCTGACCCAGTATGTATCTTTGTAGCACAAGAGTTCCGAAACCTCTTTGTAAGTAATATTATTTCAAACATTTAATTTCAGAAGTTATGTCCATTATTTACAAAAAAACATGGAGAGAAAATCCTCAAAACCGTGA
>JAJBTC010000171.1 GCA_020861095.1 Bacteroides sp. | reverse complement strand
AGATAAGGATTCACCATGAAGGGACACAAATACTCGTTGCGGGGTTTCTACTGCTGGCAGGTATCAATGTCCTGTTATATATGTGTATAGAAAATAAAATTCCTTTCTATGTTATTTCTCTGGCAAGTATCGTTGTTTATCTGTTGATGGTAAACTTTTTCCGGTGTCCGATCCGCTACTTCGAAGACGATACGGAAAAAATAGTAGTAGCTCCCGCGGATGGTAAGGTTGTAGTGATCGAGGAGGTAGACGAACACGAGTATTTTCACGATCGTCGCCTGATGATCTCCATATTCATGAGTCCCCTGAATGTGCATGCCAACTGGTATCCCGTAGACGGAGTAGTAAAGACAGTAGAACATCACAAAGGACGCTTTATGAATGCCTGGCTTCCCAAAGCAAGTACGGAAAACGAACGGTCTACGATCGTTATCGAAACTCCGGAAGGAGTCGAGGTACTGGCGCGTCAGGTCGCCGGAGTCATGGCACGCCGCATCGTAACCTACGCTCAGGCAGGGGAAGAATGCTATATCGACGAACATATGGGTTTTATCAAATTCGGTTCACGTGTGGATGTCTACCTGCCTATCGGTACGGAAGTCTGTGTCACAATGGACCAGTCAACCATAGGGAATCAGACTGTGATCGCCCGACTCAAATAAATAGTATTATGGCTAATTCCATCACGCACCATATTCCCAATACCGTTACTTGTCTGAACTTATTCTCCGGCTGTATCGCCTGTGTCATGGCATTCCAGGGCAATTACATAGAGGCATTCGGACTGATCATCCTTTCGGCTGTGTTCGACTTTTTCGATGGTCTGCTGGCCCGGGTGCTCCATGCTCCTTCGGCCATTGGGAAAGAACTGGATTCTCTGGCAGACGATATCAGTTTCGGAATGACTCCGGCACTCATTGTATTTTCTTTTTTAAAAGACCCGGCCCTCTCCTATCCGGCATTCCTGGAAGGAGTGCGCAACTATATTCCTTATCTGGCATTCCTGATCGCGGTATTCTCTGCCCTTCGTTTGGCCAGATTCAATGTAGACGAAAGGCAAACCTCTTCTTTCATCGGGTTGCCCACCCCAGCCAATGCGCTCTTCTGGGCATCGTTCATTGCCGGTGGATATGACCTGATCCTGCGATACCTCAATGCCGGAATGCTCCTGCTGCTGATCTGTTTCTTCTGCTGGATACTGAATGCGGAGATACCGATGTTCTCTCTCAAATTCAAAAATGTATCGTGGAAAGATAATAAAATCAGTTTTATATTCTTAATTATTTGCATTCCTCTGCTTATATTTTTCTATATTAGCGGACTGGCTGCTGTTGTGGTCTGGTACATTCTGTGGTCGCTCCTTACCCGAAAAAAAGTATAAACTCACTTGTGGCATAGTTGTTGTACAAAAAGAGAAGGAGAAATTCTGTCTGTTGTATAGGTATATACTTTTTACACAAACGAGCACAGAACGATTTTTTAAGTGAAACCCCTAAAAACAGTGCCCGAATGATTTTCAATATATTAGGCTTTATTTTTATTTTCCTGATCGCGATCCTTTTCATTGGTCTCTCTATCATAGGAACAGTGATACGGAGAATTCTCGGATTCGGCAGAAAGAACCCGGGCTATAACCGTACACCCGGACAAGACGATCACTCCTCTCAGGATACAGTTCGCCGGAAAGAACCGCAACAGTCATCACGCAGGAAGGTATTTGATGACGATGAAGGAGAATATGTAGAATTTGAAGAGGTAAGGGAAGAATAAACCTCACACTCAGGCTGTCTCAACGTAGTAAGATGAAGGTATCCCTTAGTGCTGTAAGCACTTAAAGACAACTTTATTCATTTAAAGAGGTTAAAGACGGTTAGATGCTAAGAAAGTAAAATCTATGTTGAAACAGCCTCTTTACTTTCTTCTGGAAGCAAAAAACTGTTTCATCAGCCCGGCACACTTCTCTGCCAGTATACCTTGTATAACCATTGTTTTCGGGTGCAATGCCTGAGGTGCATAGCGCAGGTATCCTCTTTTCTCATCTTCGGCTCCGAAAACCAATTTGCCGGTTTGTGCCCAGGCAATGGCACCGGCACACATCACACAAGGCTCTACGGTAACGTATAAGGCACATTCATTCAGATATTTCCCCCCAAGTACATTTGCGGCCGCCGTAATGGCCTGCATTTCCGCGTGCGCGGTGACATCGTTCAGAGTCTCTGTCAGATTATGCGCTCTGGCAATGATCTGTCCCTGGCAGACAACCACCGCTCCTACGGGAACCTCCCCACGGTCTGCTGCCTTTTGCGCTTCCAGCAGGGCCTGATTCATATAATAGGCATCATCCATTGTCTTCATCAGCGCCGCATATCATGTTCGCCAAAAAGAGTAGGATAATCCTCCTCCATTTTTTTATGGATAAAGCTGAGTACCGTCTCACGTAACCAGCGCGACCGGTTGGTTATGTTGTATTTCTCCAGATAGCGGTCTACGATCTGCAACTCCTCCTCACTCATCAGACAAGTCAGGCGCTGCTCACGACGGATCTCGCCGCAAGAAGACTGAGTGGATATTTTTACTCGCTTTTTCATACGATCTGCAAATTTACTCTTACTTTTATTATTTCAAAAAATAAAAACGTAATTTTGCAAAAAACCGGCTATGGCAGAACACAATGCACTGGGTAAATCGGGAGAAGAGGAGGCTGCGCGCTATCTGGAAAGAAACGGCTATGTCATCCGCCACCGCAACTGGCGGCGGGGTCGGCTCGAACTGGACATTGTAGCAGCACAAGGGAACGAACTGGTGATTGTGGAAGTCAAAACAAGGAGCAATACAGCATATGCCGAACCGGAAGAGGCAATTACCGCGCAAAAGATACGTCATATTGTGCGGGCTGCTGACACCTACATCAAAGTGTTCGGATTGGACAATCCGGTGCGTTTTGACATCATTACGGTGGTAGGGAAAGAGAGTGAGTTTGAACTGGTTCATCTGAAATCGGCCTTCTATCCACCTTTATTTTAAACAGATCATGAATATAGAAACCGCAAGAGAATATTGCCTGAATAAAAAAGGAGCCACTGAAAGTTTTCCTTTCGATGAACATTCATTAGTCATCAAGGTATTGGACAAGATGTTTGCACTTATCGACCTGGAAAGTGCCAACAAGATATCCCTGAAATGCGATCCGGACTATGTGGTGGAACTGAGAGAAACCTATTCCGCTGTGGAAGGTGCTCCCCATTTTCATAAAAAATACTGGAACCAGGTCTTTTTCGACAGAGACGCAGCGGATAAACTGATCTGCCACCTGATCGACCACTCCTATGAAGAAGTCCTCCGTACATTCACCCGCAAACAACGTATAGCTTATGATGCCCTACCCTGACGGATTTTCATTTCCATGTATCTGTGTGGAAGAGACCGACTCCACAAGTCTCTACCTGGCTCGCCTGTGTACGGAACAAGAGGTCAAAGAAATGACGGTAGTGACAGCAGCTCATCAGACTGCGGGCCGGGGACAGAGAGGCACTTCGTGGGAATCTGAAAAAGGAGAAAATCTGCTTTTCAGTACTGTGCTCTACCCGACGTTCCTGAGTGCTAAAGAACAGTTCAGACTCTCCCAGGTCATCTCCCTGGCAGTGAAAGAGACATTGGATGTCTATGCAGAAGATTTTTCGGTCAAGTGGCCGAACGATATTTTCTGGAAAGAGAAAAAGATATGTGGTATGCTGCTCGAAAACGATCTGACAGGAACACAGATCAGCCGTTGTATCGCAGGCATTGGCATCAATATCAATCAGGAAGAGTTTCACAGTCCGGCTCCCAACCCGGTATCTTTGCGACAGATCACAGGGAAGGAAGAAAATCTTTCAGAGGTGCTGAAACAGGTAATGGAACGTATCGGTGTGTACTACGAGCTGCTGAAAAGCGGCAAAAGAGACTGGATCGCTTCACGTTATCAGCGTTCTCTGTTCCGCAATACGGGTTTTCATGATTTTCAGGATCAACAGGGCATATTTACTGCCATGATCACAGGTATAGAACCGGAAGGAAGACTGATACTTACCGACGACACGGGGCGCGAAAGAAGATATGCGTTCAAAGAAGTCAGTTATCTGTACTGATCCTATAGAATCATAGCAACATATACAAAAGTTTAATCACTAAATAAGTAAGGATATGGCAACATACAAACGTGTTCTCTTAAAACTAAGCGGCGAAAGCCTGATGGGAGAAAAGCAGTACGGGATCGATGAAAAAAGACTGGCCGAATATGCCGGACAGATCAAAGAGATACAGGAAATGGGTGTGCAGGTAGGCATTGTGATCGGTGGGGGAAATATATTCCGCGGACTGAGTGGTGCCAGCAAAGGTTTTGACCGGGTGAAGGGCGACCAGATGGGTATGCTTGCGACAGTGATCAACAGCCTGGCCCTGAGTTCGGCCCTGGGATCGATCGGAGTAAGATCCAGAGTACTTACGGCAGTGCGGATGGAGCCGATCGGAGAATTTTACAACAAATGGAAAGCCATTGAATGTCTGGAGAACCATGAGATCGTCATCATGTCCGGAGGTACAGGTAATCCGTTCTTCACCACAGACACGGGCTCTTCCCTGAGAGGAATAGAGATAGAGGCAGATGTCATGCTCAAAGGCACGCGGGTGGATGGGATATATACCGCCGACCCGGAAAAAGATCCGACTGCGACCAAATTCAAAGAGGTCACCTACGATGAGATATACAACCGCGGACTGAAGATCATGGACCTTACGGCAACAACCATGTGCAAGGAAAACAACCTGCCTATTGTAGTCTTCGATATGGATACTATAGGCAATCTTAAAAAGGTGATCGCGGGCGAAGATATAGGCACCCTGGTGCACAATTGACCTCTCCCGTGTACGCAATCAAGAGTTCTCTCCTTGTGTATGTAAAATGACTTTCCCCATATACACATATCGGGCATACCGGAATGCACCTGTCAGTATACCTGAGATGTACATCCCGGTATATCTGTCATGTACATCTCCGTATAATTCAGATTGCACTCCATGTTCCGGTTCTTTACAGGAAGAAGAACCGGGGGTTACTCTCTCAACAAAGCGTATATGTGATAATCGGTGAAACGACCTCTTTTAAAAACACTTTTTTCAGTGTACCTTCCCGGATAAACCCTGCTTTTTCCAGTACTCTTGCAGAAGCAGGATTAGATCCGAAAGGCTGCGCGAATATCCGCACAATGTCCCAGGCAGAGAAACCTATCCGGCACATCTGACGGATGGCTTCCGGCATAATGCCCTGATTCCAGCAGGGCCTGGCCAGCCAGTAACCCAACTCCGCATTGTATCGATAGACATTGGAACAGCGGAAAAGTCCTATACTTCCTGCCACTTTCCCGTCGGCTAGAATGGCCCGGCAAAGTTGCATATCGCCTTCTCTACACACGCAACTGTCTATATAAGCTTGAGCATCTGCCAGCGTATAAGGCATAGAAAACCCGTCACGGAGATTTTCCTCTATTTCAGGATAGTCGGCTGCTGCTTTCAGTTGAAATTTGTACGCCTCACACCAGGGTTTTCATTCTACATTCATAAGATTCTCCTCTATTATAAGAACCTGTTTACATTTTCCGGGTAACATACAAACAGGTTCTGATACGATCTGCTGTTTTCCTGCTTCTCCTTCCTCCCCGGTAATGAATTCTCTCTATTTCCTGTATAATCTGCAAAAAGTAAGAAAGGTTATCCCTCAGATGCCGTTTTCTTGCCCCGGAATAGTTGCAGATATTCAAAAATAGTCTAATTTTGTTTCACAAAGAAATTCTTTAAAAAGAAACGATATGATAGATGTAGACAAATGCATCAACGATGCACAGAAAAAAATGGATATGGCCATCATGTACCTGGACGAATCGCTTTCACACATCCGGGCCGGGAAAGCCAATCCGAAACTATTGGATGGTATCCGTGTCGACTCTTACGGAAGCATGGTACCTATCAACAATGTAGCTGCCGTGACCACTCCGGATGCCCGCAGCATCGCCATCAAGCCCTGGGACAAATCGATGTTCCGCGCGATAGAAAAAGCGATCATTGATTCTGATCTGGGCATCATGCCGGAAAACAACGGAGAGATCATCCGTATCGGTATTCCTTTGTTGACGGAAGAGCGCCGTAAACAACTGGCCAAACAGTGTAAAGGGGAAGCGGAAACAGCCAAGATCAGTGTACGTAACGCGCGTCGCGACGGTATCGAAGCCCTGAAAAAAGGATTGAAAGATGGATTGTCCGAAGATCTGGAGAAAGACGCGGAAGCCAAATTGCAGAAGATCCACGATAAGTTTATCAAGCAGATCGACGAAATGCTGGCCAACAAGGAAAAAGAGATCATGACTGTATAAAAACAGAGATATAAGGATGCGGACAGGTTTATCGATCCTGTCCGTATGATCTATATCCGGGGGAAATCAGTGAAAGAACAAAACGTGCGCGGATTAGTCATCAGGAACACAGGGAGCTGGTATCAGGTAAAAGCAGAAGACGGAACACTGATCAATTGCAAGATCAAAGGCAGTTTCCGGCTGAAAGGAATACGTACGACCAACCCGGTGGCTGTAGGTGACTATGTGCGGGTCATTCCGAACCAGGAAGGGACAGGCCTCATCAGTGAGATAGAAGACCGGAAAAACTACATCATCCGCAAGGCATCCAACCTGTCCAAACAGTCTCACATCCTGGCAGCCAACCTGGATCAATGCATGCTGGTAGTAACGGTCAATTACCCGGAAACGTCTACTACTTTTATAGACCGTTTTCTTGCTTCCGCGGAAGCCTATCAGGTACCAGCCAAACTGATATTCAACAAAACAGATATGTATGATGAGGCCGACCTGACTTATCTGGACAGCCTGATCGATCTGTATACCTACATCGGATATCCCTGTTTCCGCGTTTCCGCGCTTACAGGAACCGGGATAGAAGAAGTGAAACGTGATCTGAAAGGAAAAGTGACTCTTTTCTCCGGACATTCGGGGGTGGGGAAATCGACACTGATCAATGCCATACAACCTGAGATCGGAGCCAGGACCGGAGAAATATCTTCTTATCACAAGAAAGGAATGCATACGACCACTTTCTCAGAGATGTTTCCTGTGGAAGGCAACGGATACCTGATTGATACGCCGGGGATTAAAGGTTTTGGTACGTTCGATCTGAAAGAAGAGGAGATCGGCCATTACCTGCCGGAAATATTCCGCGAATCGGAACATTGCAGGTATTACAATTGTACCCATCGGCACGAACCGGACTGCGCCGTACGCCAAGCAGTAGAAGAACACCGCATCAGCCAATCGCGCTATACTTCTTACCTGAATATCATAGAAGATCAGGAAGAAGGAAAATACCGGGCGGCACATTGACCTGAGCTTTTCCCCGGGAATTTCACTGTCTGTTTGGTCGTTGTTGTTCTTTTGTCAGTAGCTTCGCCGACCGCCTGGTTGGGTATGCCGGACTTCCATTGACTCACATCGACCGTTGATGCAGAGTTATTTTTATTTTGCTGACCGTTGTGTTCACTTCGTCGATCTGCTATTTATGTTGTTTTTTATTTTTCGAAGCAATAACCAACAGCTGGCACAATTAAATTTTGAACAGGTGATTAAACCTTTCGAAGAGTTTGAAGTCTAAACTAAGTTAAGACAAAATAGGCAAAAACAGGTACGCCACCACAGAGTACCTCTAACAGAAAAATACACATGAACAAAAAGATCAAATGGGGTCTGCTGGTCCTCATTGTGGTTGTATTAGCCGGGTTGGCTATACGTACCTGGCTCCCACGCACCAACAAAGAGTTGACAGCCGCAGATACTGTGCCCAGGACTTCTTCATCCAACGCCCGAAGAGCACTGAACGTAAACGGAGTTGTTATCAAACCTCAATCACTGACCGAAGAGATCACGATCAACGGCAGGTTGTTGCCTGACGAAGAGGTGGACCTGGCTTTTGAGACTTCCGGCAAAGTAGTGGCCATCTACTTTGAAGAGGGAACTGTTGTGAAAAAGGCCAGCTTCTTGCCAAAGTAAACGACTTGCCTCTACAGGCACAACTGCAAAGATTAGAAGCACAGGTGAAGCTGGCAGAAGACCGTGTGTTCCGCCAGAGTGCTTTGCTGGAAAAGGATGCTGTGAGTAAGGAGGCCTACGAACAGGTACGTACAGACCAGGCCATTCTGGAGGCAGACATGGAAATCATCAAGGCCAACATTGCCCAGACAGAACTGCGGGCCCCTTTCGACGGGATCATCGGTCTGAGACAGATCAGTGAGGGATCGTTTGCCTCTACCAGTACGGTAGTAGCCAAGCTGACAAAGATCTCTCCGCTGAAGATCGAGTTTGCCGTACCCGAGCGTTATGCGAGCCAGATACAACGAGGCACCAACCTTACCTTCAGTGTAGAGGGAAGACTTACTCCCATGCAGGCACAGGTATACGCCACGGAATCACAGATAGACCAATCGACTTTCACACTGCCGGTGCGCGCCTATTATCCCAATACGAACGGGGCTCTGTTGCCAGGCCGCTATGCTTCCGTACAACTGAAAATGCGGGAGATCAGTAATGCCATTGCTATCCCGACAGAGGCCATTGTACCGGAAATGGGCTTGGATAAGGTGTTCCTGTATCGATCGGGACGTGCTTATCCGGTAGAAGTGACTACAGGGCTACGCACAGAATCGGAAGTACAGATTCTGGAAGGGTTGCACATGGGAGATACCATCATTACCACAGGTACCCTGCAACTCCGTATGGATCTGGAGGTGACACTTGACAATGTAGAATAAGACTGCTTTATGAATATATCCGAACTTAGTATACGGAGGCCCGTGCTCGCCACGGTGATGACGATCATTATCATCCTGTTCGGGCTGATCGGTTATACCTCATTGGGTGTACGTGAATACCCCTCTGTAGATAACCCGGTCATCTCGGTGACTTGTTCCTATCCGGGAGCAAACGCGGATGTGATCGAGAACCAGATCACCGAACCTCTTGAACAAAACATAAACGGTATTCCCGGGATCCGTTCTCTCTCCAGTGTAAGCAGTCAGGGACAATCCCGCATCACGGTGGAATTCGAACTTTCAGTCGACCTGGAAACCGCAGCCAACGACGTACGTGACAAAGTATCGCGTGCGCAACGTTATCTGCCCAACGACTGCGACCCACCCACCGTATCCAAAGCAGATGCGGATGCCGTGCCGATCCTGATGGTAGCCATCCAGAGCCGACAGCGTTCCCTGCTCGAGTTGAGCGAGATAGCTGATCTCACGGTGAAAGAACAGTTACAAACCATACCGGATGTAAGTAGCGTATCCATCTGGGGAGAAAAACGATATTCGATGCGTTTGTGGCTGGACCCGGTGAAAATGGCGGCCTACAGCATTACTCCGGTGGACGTGAAAAGTGCCATTGACAGAGAAAATGTGGAACTGCCATCGGGCAGTATTGAAGGAAACACCACCACACTCACCATCCGTACTATGGGGCTTATGCACACGGCTCAGGAATTCAATGATCTGATCGTCCGGGAAGAGAACGATCGCATCATCCGATTCAGCGATATCGGCCGGGCCGAACTGGGACCACAGGATATCAAAAGCTACATGAAGATGAATGGCATACCGATGGTTGGAGTAGTAGTGACCCCACAACCCGGAGCCAATCACATTGAGATCGCAGACGCGGTATATCAGCGTATGGAGATCATGCAGAAGGATCTTCCGGATGATATCATTTACAGCTACGGATTCGATACGACCAAATTTATCCGTGCCTCTATCGCGGAGGTAGAAGAGACAGTATACATTGCCTTTATATTGGTTATCATCATCATCTTCCTCTTTCTGAGAGACTGGCGCGTGACACTGGTTCCTTGCATAGTGATCCCCGTCTCACTGATCGGAGCGTTCTTTATCATGTATCTGGCCGGATTTTCGATTAATGTACTCTCCATGCTCGCCATTGTACTGGCAGTAGGTCTGGTAGTAGACGATGCCATTGTAATGACAGAAAACATCTATGTGCGCATAGAGCGGGGAATGTCTCCGAAAGAAGCCGGGATCGAAGGATCCAAAGAGATTTTCTTTGCTGTGATCTCCACAACGATCACGTTGGTAGCCGTATTTTTCCCGATCGTATTTATGGAGGGAATGACCGGAAAATTATTTCGTGAGTTCAGTATTGTGGTATCAGGATGTGTGATCATTTCCTCTTTCGCGGCACTGACATTCACGCCTATGCTGGCAACCAAGTTGCTGGTGAAACGGGAAAAAAAGAATTGGTTCTACAACAAAACCGAGCCCTTTTTTGAAGGGTTGAATCACCTGTATGCGCGCTCACTGGCCGCCTTCCTCCGTGTAAGATACCTGGGAATTCCCGTAGTTATATTTACGATAGGAATCATCCTTTTTCTATGGAACATGATCCCGTCTGAAATGGCTCCCCTGGAAGACCGTTCGAGTATCAGTATCACAACACGTGGCCCGGAAGGGGTAAGTTATGAATACCTCCGGGATTACACGGAAGATATCAATCTGCTGGTAGACTCTATTATCCCTGACGCGGAAGCCATCACTGCCCGTGTATCCAGCGGTAGTGGGAATGTGCGGATCATCCTCAAAGATATGCAGGACCGAAATTATACGCAGATGGAAAAAGCTCAGGAGATCTCTCGTGCCGTACAAAGAAGGACCATGGCCCGCTCCTTCGTCCAGCAACAGACGACCTTTGGCGGACGACGCGGTTCTATGCCTGTCCAGTACGTGATACAAGCTCCCAATCTGGAAAAGCTACAGGAAATACTACCTGAGTTTATGGCGAAAGTCTACGACAATCCGACATTCCAGATGTCTGACGTCAATCTCAAATTCACGAATCCGGAATTGAAGATCCATATCAACCGGGACAAAGCGATCAGTATGGGTGTAAGCACACGTACACTGGCTCAGACGTTACAATATGGCCTCAGCGGCCAACGTATGGGATATTTCTACATGAATGGGAAACAATACGAGATATTGGGAGAGATCAATCGTCAGCAACGCAACAAGCCCGCCGATCTGAGATCTATCTATGTACGCAGCGATAAGGGAGAAATGATCCAGATGGACAATCTGGTAGCACTGACAGAGGACAACGCTCCTCCGCAACTCTACCGCTTCAACCGCTTCGTTTCGGCTACCGTATCCGCGGGACTGGCCGAAGGAAAGACGATCGGAGAAGGGTTGGACGAAATGGACAAAATTGCCAAAGAAGTATTGGATGACACATTCCGCACGGCTCTGACAGGGGACTCCAAAGAGTATAGAGAAAGTTCTTCCAGCCTGATGTTTGCCTTTGTACTGGCCATCGTACTGATCTATCTGATCCTGGCGGCACAGTTCGAGAGTTTCAAAGATCCGCTCATCATTATGCTTACCGTACCTCTGGCCATTGCCGGAGCCTTGATGTTCATGTATTTCAGCGGACAAACCATGAATCTGTTCAGTCAGATCGGGATCATTATGCTGATCGGTCTGGTGGCAAAGAACGGTATTCTGATCGTTGAGTTTGCCAATCAGAAACAAGATGAAGGAGAAGACAAGTTCCAGGCCATCCGTGATGCTTCTCTGCAGCGTCTGCGCCCTATCCTGATGACAAGTGCCTCTACGACCCTGGGACTACTTCCTCTGGTATTTGCTACCGGTGAAGGGAAGAACGGACGTATAGCCATGGGAATAGCCGTAGTGGGAGGTCTTCTGGTCTCGACGTTCCTTACTATGTATATTGTACCCGCTATCTACAGTTATATATCTACGAACCGTATCAACCGTAAAATAAAAGAATGAAACGCATATTCCTCTATATAATCATCCTGGCCGGATGGTCTCAGCATGGGCTTTGCCAGGAGCCTATGCGCTTGCAAGACTGCCTGGAAGTGGGGCTGGAGAACAATTATTCTCTGCAAATTGTGCGCAATCTGGAAGAAAGTGCCCATAACGATGTTACCTGGGGCAACGCGGGTTTCCTGCCGACCTTAGATGCTTCGGCCAGTTATCAGGGGGCGCTGGACAATACCGATTATACCTACAGAGAATCCGGGGAGACCCTGAGCCAAAATGGTGTATATGACCAGACAATGAATGTGGGACTTTCGCTCAACTGGACTCTTTTCGACGGGTTCCGTATCCTGTCCAACTACAAACGCCTGAAAGAGCTGGAACAACAGGGAGAGACCAATACACGTATTGCTATAGAGGACTACATTGCCAACCTTACGGCTGCGTACTATAACCTGGTGCAACAAAAGATAAGACTTAAAAACCTTGGGTATGCGGTATCTCTGTCGAAAGAACGCCTGCGTATTGTGGAAGAACGTTACAATATCGGTAACTTTTCCCGCCTCGACTTGTTGCAGGCACGGGTAGACTTCAATGCAGATAGTGCTACTTATATGAAACAACAGGAGGTATTGTATAGTGCGCGGATTGAACTGAACGAACTGATGTCTAATCAGAACATCGACCAGTATATTGTAGTGAGTGACTCCATCATCAATGTAAATATGTTGCTGCACTTTGAAGAGTTATGGAACGCGACCTTGATGAGCAATGCTTCTTTGCTGAAGGCCGAACAGAACAGTACACTGGCAGAACTGGATTTTAAGATGATCAGTTCCAGGGATTATCCGTATGTGAGATTCAGTACCGGCTACGGATATACTTTCAATAAGTACGATGTAGGTACCTACGAACGTCGCGGTAACCTGGGTCTCAACGCAGGGCTCACTGTGGGTTTCCGGATATTCGATGGGAACCGGAAACGGGAAAGGCAGAACGCGCAGATCGTAATAGATAACGCCCGCCTACAAAGACAGGAACTGGAACTGAGTTTACGCGCAGATATCAGTAACCTCTGGCAGGCTTATCGCAACAACATTGAACTGGTGTATCTGGAACGGGAAAATCTGACTGCGGCCCGGGAAAATCACGAGATCGCTGTGGAAAGATATATGCTGGGAGATTTGTCGGGAATTGAAATGCGTGAAGCGCAGAAAAGCCTTTTAGACGCGGAAGAGCGCATCCTGACGGCAGAATATGATACGAAGCTTTGTGAGATCTCACTGTTACAGATCAGTGGAATGGTGACCCGTTACCTGCAATAAACAGAAAAATGAAAAGTGATCAATTTTTACTCTATCTAAAACAATATATCCCCCATCAAATAGCTTACCTGGTCTATTTTTGTGAAGGAACTACCATTAACAGATAAACGACATGAAAAAAAATTAGTATCACTTGGGGTCTTGTTGCTTGTTGCTACAGGTTCCTTCGCACAGAATGAAGTTACCTATAAGGAGAAACGTCCTTATAAGAACTGGGTAAACATGGTACCAGGATTAAGCGATGAATTCTACCAGACGGAAGAAGCAGTACGCATCGCAGACAATGTATTGATCTATCAGCAAACCACAGGCGGATGGCCTAAAAACATCTATATGCCGGCCGAACTTTCACAAGCGGAACTCGAAGATGCGCTGGAAGCCAAAAACGATGTAAACGAGAGTACGATCGATAATGATGCTACGACCACAGAGATCGAATATCTGTCCAAGGTATATCTGGCAACTGGCATAGAAAAATACAAAGAGGCTGTATTGAGAGGGATGGAATACCTCTTAGAGGCTCAGTACGAGAATGGAGGATGGCCGCAATTCTACCCCCGCCCGACAGGATATTACACTGCCATTACCTACAACGATGACGCAATGGTGAATGTAATGGAGCAGATACGGAAAATGTATGAAAAACAACATCCGTATACATTTATCCCCGAAAGTGTATCGGATCAACTCAGGAACGCTTTTGACAAAGGAGTAGAATGTATCCTGAAAACCCAGGTGCGCCAGCATGGTAAACTGACCGTATGGTGTGCGCAACACGATGCGGTGACACTGGAGCCGGTAAAAGCCAGAGCGTATGAACTGCCTTCACTGAGCGGACAGGAATCAGACGGGGTAGTACTGCTTCTGATGTCTCTGCCCGATCCTTCCGAGGAGATCATCGCAGCCATAGAAGGAGCGGTGGAATGGTTCAAAGAGGTACAGATCGACGGACTGGAGAAAGAATTCTATACGGATGAAGAGGGACGCCGCGATTACCGCATGGTACCTTGCACAGATTGTCCTCCCCTCTGGACACGCTTCTATGAATTGGAAACCAATCGCCCGATCTTCGTAGATAGAGATGGTATCAAAAAATACGACCTCGCAGAGATCGGACACGAACGCCGCAATGGATATAGCTGGTACAACAGTCACGCACTGAAGGTACTGGAGCGTTATGAAGAATGGAAAAAGAGCTAAACAGATAAAGCACAGAACCCATCTCCCCATAAAAAGGCTTTCTCAAAATAGATTTTTCAGATGAAAGATCTTACAAATTGAGAAACTTTTGTAACAATAACCACCCCTTGTTGAAGGTATTCCTTAGGAAGAAATACTCAAAAACAAGGGGTGGTTTGTTTTCCCATCTGCATAGAACTGATCGACAAACTCCATACGTACCGCACGCTTTGCCATCGGTTCTGATGTGAAGCCTGGATTTGCATCTATGAGTTTATAGGGTTAATTATTAGCATATCAACCACTTATCAGTCCATCAATCTTCTATCTAAGAAGGATGTAAACCTGAAAATCACGTTTATCTGAGAATCGTGTTTATGCCTGATAGTATATTTAATATACGATGTATGGAGAATAGAATATGATGGTGTTTTTGAAACATTTTTGCCAGTAGATTGGCAAGGTTTTGCCAAGGGCTTGGCACTGCCTTGCCAGGGGGTTGGCAAGACTTTGCCAAGAGGGTGGCAAAACTTTGCCAAGACAGTGCCAGGATGTTGGCAATTTAAGAATAACCCAAATCTTATTCTAAGTTAACAAAACAACTTTTTTAATAACAGGCATTATAAAAAGCAACTACCTCTCCTGCAATAGATAGTTCTAAAGAAAAATACAAAAAATCAATCAACAAATAGCCGGAAAGAAAAAGAGGCCATCTCAATACTATTTTGAGACAGCCTCATAATTTATTAAAGTAAAGAATTTAAACTACCTGAGGAATTGAAGACTTCTCCTCCGGCAGAGAAGATGAGATTAATAAACCTCCTTTTTACTAATTTCATTTACTTTATTAGGAGTTTTATTTATAAGAACTTTCGATATGGTTTTGCTAACTGTACGAGATGAAAATACTCCTTGCATACCTGCTCCGGCAAAACCACCTGTTACAGTGAATGTTTCATAACCATAATCAAAGTATCCATCCCCTACATAATAGATAACCGCAAAATAGAACACTCCATTATCATAATAACTATATCCAGTGTTTGTTCCTCCGGTATAATCAACAAGGTCGTTGACATAAACTGTTCCGTAACTTGGGTGTACATACCCAATTTCCTGATCTTCTACCATTATTTCACCAGTGACCTGATCATAAGTAAAGATGAAGTCAACACCCATCCCCCAATTCTCAATCTTCCAACGAGTAGGATCGGAATCACTTTGATATAGAGTAAGTCCAGGATCTGTGTCGTCAAAGAATAATGTGTAGACATAGTCTCCGACATAACGTGCGGTCCATGTCTCTGATGTAGGTGGAGTATATTTGAACTCAGCAGAGGAAACTTCCTGCGCCATATTATCAGCATAAGTAATGGCTACAATTGTATAACGTCCTTCAACAGGTTCATTATCAAATGGAATAAGAACGGATCCCACCTGTGGTGTAACCTCTACATAATTGACACTTCCATTCTTTATTTCCTCAACAGCAGCATCCACATCATTCCCCTCCACGACAGCAAGACGCACTGATTTTACATCCTCACCTACAGCGTTTATTTGAGCCACGACTCCTACTATCTGGTCGTTTGTACCCATATATTTACCGGCATAGGCTACACTAATAGAATAATCAGACAGAACAACACCAGGCATTACAACTTTAAACCAATTGTTTCCATTGGCAGTGTAAAACCCACCGTCATTGTAATTTGCCATGGCACATAAAAGTGTGGATGATGGGAAAGTTATAACTCCATTAGCATAGGTTCCACAGTCTCCCTGTGCTTTGACCTCTTCAAGAGTTTTGCCATTTCTTTCCATTTCATAACTTGCTATACTCCATACCATGAAGTTACCATAAGTCCAGTCTAAACCTGTATCCTGTTGTCTTATGCATACCCCTTCAGGATCTCTCGCATCAATTTCCAAATGATGGTCTTGACTGTAATCATACGTACCAGTACCACCATTGAGACCAAAAGGATAGACTTCCGGACTATATGGATTAATTAAACGGAAAAGTCCGGGAGTTAAGACATTTTCTTGTATTTCTACTTCGTAAGACTCTTGAGAAATCCCCCAGAAGGCAGATACAAAATCATCTACATAAGTTGCCATTCCCAAAGATTCCCATGGAGCAGGAATACCTACACTGAAGCTGTATTCGGACAAACCGTAAAAACTAGTGTAGGTGTCATCTCCAATAGTCAACGTAATGTCAGTATAATCATCGTATTCAAGTACAGTCGGATCGTAAGTGATCACGATTTTACTTTGTGACTCCCCCTGTGCAAAAGCGACTGAAGTAGGTATAGTATAAATACCATCTCCACCGGTTACAGTCAAAGGTACGGTTACTGCTTCATCGGTTTTTATTCTGGCTATCGCAACCTCAAATGAAGTAGCCTCACTTGACAAATCGATCGTTGAACTATTAGAGTCAGGAAAATATACCTCTATGGAGTTAGGGATTTCTGCAGGTGTATATTCGACATCATCTCCACAAGAGTAGGGAATAGTCATGACGGCTAATGCCAGCAAAACACCTAATATATTTTTTATTGTTCTCATATACATAATCTGTTTAATAGTTTATCTTGCATATTGCCCTATAGGTGTAGGACCTGTCACTGTAGCTGTAGGATTAGGATTATTAGAATTCTCCAATGCCACATTAGCTTGCACTTCAGTTATGGGAATAACCAGATTCCAGTTAGGTTTGATACCTTCACAATTAATTTTGAAGATATCTGACGGGGCATTAGTTCCCTCGTAATTCTGTACCACACCCGGTTTCAAACGTTTGGCCGTAGGGAATGCGTTCCCTTCTCCCCAGAACTCTATACGCATTTGAGTAAGTACTTCTACCTGGAATGCGTACAGATCGGTAAGGGTACAGTTATAATCAGGTTGCCGGTAAGCTTGCATAAACGCATTCAGTTTAGCAACACCCGCTCCTACTCCCTGAGATGCGCCAATCGCTTCAGCTTCGATAAGATACATCTCTTCTACACGCATAACCGGTACATCAACAGCACCTCCGATACTATATGTTTCCCAATCACCGTTTTTGCAACGGAATTTAATGGAAAGATAATCTGGCGCGTCCTTGATCCATTCTTCATCGCGCACAGTCTGATAATTGTAGTAGTCAAACTTTTGGGGATCGAGGAAAGAATGTTTCCGGAAATCTGTATCGGCTATTTTATCATACAATGAACGATCAATACCCGGACAAGTCAACGAAGAATAACCCCAATCCGCTTCACCTGATATCCATCCGGTGAAATTAGCAAGATTTCTCATGTTTTCTGCCGAATAACTCACATACCACATCCATGCCTGATTGGCTGTATTGAAACCGGCATTTACATCTTCCCACTGCGCTTGTGTGGTAGGTGAGCCACCAAAGGTATCAATCGCTTTTCGCGCATAAGTAGCCGCATTGGCATAATCTTTATCCCATAAATACACCTTAGCTTTAAGACCATACACAACAGATAGGTCGGGAAACATTCCCGATTTGGGTGTATAGTTTTGCAGACATTCTTCAGCTATGTCAAGATCGGATAAGATAAAAGCGATCATATCTTCGTGAGAGGCACGTGGATTGTTTTTCGCAATTTCGCCTGTAGTCTCTTCTGTTACAAACGGAACAGTAAGCCCCAATACATTAGAGCAATCTGTGTATTTATTCTCAACCGGCTCAAAAAGAACAGTCAGCATATAGTAGTTGAAAGCACGACAAGCATACGCCACACCTGCCGCTCCTCTGATGGCATCTGTTAGACTTTCGTCAGTGAGATCAACCGCACCGATAATATCGTTCGCGGATTTGACGAACTTATACAACGTAAACCATGGCAAATAAGAGAAATAACTTGTCTCGCCTACACTACGATCGAAGGTATTATAGGTGGCGAACCAATCATAACCGGTATTTCCTCCTAACGGATACATGTCACCCAACATTTCGGTCTGTGCAATCATGAACTGCGGATAAGCAATATCGGTCTCGTGAACCTGGTCATCATAAATCAGATAACCTTTTGTCATTTGTGCAGGGATACCATTCAGAGCTGCTTCCAGGGCCGATGCCGATGATCCGATCTGTTCGGAAGTGGCAGTATCACCTTCAGGAAAAGTTTCTTCTATGCAACTTGTCAGTGCCAATGCAGACATTGCCAGTATGGAGAATATATTAATTATCTTTTTCATGTTTATTTTCTTTCTTATGTTAGAACTTAAGTGTAATACCACCGGAAATAGTTCTCATAGGTGAATAGTAAGTCGCATTGGTGGTTTCATTATACGATTGACGTGGATCAAAACCTTTGCGCTTAGACCAATAGGTCACATTCTCGCAAGAGAGATAAACTCTCATTGAATTGATAAGCGCTTTTCTTGTCCACTTAGATGGAAAAGTATAGCCTAAATTAATGTTCTCGATATTCAGATAGCTGGCATTTGTCAGGAAGCGTGTAGAAGCACCTGCACTATAAGTATCACCGAACATAAAACGGGGAATATCGCTGGCTGTATTTTCCGGCGTCCATGACTTCAGCAAATCTGCATGGAAGTTATATCCTGTATTGGAACCTGTAGGTGATGACATGAAGGAAGCATACGTACCATCATATTGCCTGCCACCAATCTGGTATGAAAAGTTAATGCTGAAATCTACGCCATAAGCCTGTAAGGTTGTTCCGAAACCTCCATAGAATTTAGGAATGGAAGTTTTACCGGTTACATAATAGTCAGCATCGGCATTGACAGTAGTAGTTTCACGGCCGGTCACATTTCCGTCTGCATCTGTTATGTTCTTGTACCACATGGATTGTCCATCTTCTGATACACCCGCATACTCTTTCAACCTCCATGTATACATAGAAGTACCTTCAGCTATGAAAAAATTACCACTGCTATAACCTGTATATTCTTTGCCGTTTGCATCGTAGAGGGAGGACGTTTTCTTATCTTCATGTAACTTTGTAAGACGATTCTTCAATGAAGATATATTCAGGTTAACATCCCATGAGAAATTCCTTTGATTCAAGATATTCACCAGAAGATCCAACTCAACACCGGTATTATACATACCACCTACATTGTCATAGTAGCTTGAATAGCCCAGAGAGGGTGCTACAGAGAATGAGAACAACATGTTGGTTGTCTTGCGGTAATAATATTCCAGACTACCACTAACGCGATTGAAAAGTTGGAATTCAGTACCGATATTGAAATTGGTATTGGTTTCCCATGTTATATCTTTGGTACCTTTTGTGGCGAACGAAGTACCGATATCACCTGCCGAGTTTACAATATTGAATACGTCAGTATAACGATAAAGACCAATGTTATCATTACCTTGTGATCCAATGGAAGCTTTCATCTTCAATTCACCTATCCAGGGAGTATGGAACCAGCTTTCCCTGTTAAGTAGCCATGCTCCACCTACTGACCAGAAAGTACCCCAACGATTGTCCGGGTGGAAACGTGAAGATGCGTCCCGACGAATGGAAGCCGAACCAAAGATACGTTCGTCATAGTTGTACTGCAAACGCGCAAAATAACCTTCATTGTTGAAGCGTTCCTTATATGAATCGGCAGACTGACCATCCAGTACAGCACCTCCCAATTCTTTATTGTCCTGCGAGAACATTTTTGACTTGCTGGCACTCAGAGAGGCAAACCTGTAATCATAGTATTCATGTCCCAGCAATATCTCCACATTGTTATGAGTACCTATGTAAGTAGAATAATTAACCAATTGTTGAAGGTTATAGTCATACGTACGGGTATGGACCTTTGTAACAGTACCTCCGGTAGAGTCAAATTGACCATAGTAAGGATTGTATACATACGTGATGCGGCTCTCGTCCAAATTGTATGTTCCATTCAGAGTTATAATCAGGCCGGATATGGGGGTAATATTTATAAATCCGTTACCGGTTGCTGCATTACCTTCAGAATTTCTTGTATTCAGTTTACTATCCATTATGGGATTGGCATTCGAAATAAAAGGACGTGACATACCAGCATTGGTTCCATCACCATAGTCCATCATACCAAGACCATTGCTGTCAATCTTTATGTTGCCATCGGCAGTACGGATATACGCGGGATAAATGGGGGCCATTTGGGAAGTAAATGCCCATATATTTCCTGACGAAGAACTTGATCCGTTATTTCCAAGTGAGTTGTGGTTAAATTTGGTATAAGAAAGATTACCCCCTACCTTCATCCATGATTTGGCTTGATAGTCAGCTCTTAAACGGGCGCTCAAACGTCTCATGTCAGAAGCTTCGGTAATACCTTCATTTTCCAAATAACCGATAGATGCATAAAAAGTAGATTTATCTCCGGCACCGCTGATAGAGAAATTATATTCCTGGCGTAGACCCGTACGTGTTCCGACCTTTTGCCAGTTGTCAGGGATCACATAGTACTCTTCACCTCCATAGGAAACAAGACGGCCCAATGTCGCGTTCGGGTTCAGCTTACCGTTACTACCAATCAGCATCTGGCCGTCGGGAATTGTATACACATTATAGCCTAATCCACCATTACCTTGATCACCAAACAGATTGGCATTAGCTCTTTGCCACGCATCTGTTTTGCTCATGCCCTGATTGACATAATAGCTTTCCAATGCCCCGTAATGCATTTCGTAATATTGACCGGGATTCTTAATTACATTATAATTTTTCAGTGCACGGGTGTTACCACCAATTTTTGCATCAAATGTAATTACCGCATCTCCTGTCTGATTTGCTCTCTTGGTAGTAATGATAACAACTCCATTGGCACCTCTAGCTCCATACAAAGCATTGGAAGCAGCATCTTTCAAAACCGTCATTGATTCTACATCATTTGGATTGAGGTTGCTCAGATCACCGCTATAAGGAGCACCATCTACTATAATTAATGGATCATTCCCTGCATTTAACGAACTGAAACCGCGAATTTTTATGGAAGAAGTTGCACCAGGAGCACCATTGCTGGAAGTTAATTGTACACCGGGAACCGCACCAGCCAGTGCATTAGTAACACTTGATACCTGCGATTTTTCTAGTTGCTGGGAATCAACTACTTTAGCTGAACCAGTAAATGCAGATTTCTTTGCAGTACCAAAAGCCACAACCATCACCTCATCAATCAAATGAGCATCAGGTTTCAATACAATTCTCAGGTTTGGTTTAATCGAGACTTCGTCAGTAATCATTCCTATATAAGAAACGCGCAAAGTCTTTGCAGAACTTGGTACATTCGATAAAGTAAACTTACCATCTATATCAGTAATCGTACCCAAATTGGTACCATTCACCAATACAGAGGCTCCAACAACCGGTCGCCCATCTTCGTCAGAAATAACAACACCTGTTACGGTCTGTGTTTGGGCAGTTACCAGACCTATGCCCATGAAAAAGCAGACCAACAATAGCATTAATTTTCTTTTCATAAATTCTCTCTTAAAGTTTAACTTTACATTAATTGTTTCTTTACTCTAACAAAATGCAAATATATTAATA
>JAJBTC010000201.1 GCA_020861095.1 Bacteroides sp. | reverse complement strand
GTAGAGACGCATATTTGCGTCTCCATATTTGCGTCTCCCTATTTGCGTCTCCCGATATTCGTCTCCCGATATTCGTCTTTCTTTTGTTCTTTTGTTCTTCTGTCTAATAAACAGATATAAATAGACAAAAGAACATAAGAACAAAGGAAGAAAGATAAAATGTATCAAATCAGGTAGAGTGGTTCCAATCATAAATCGTAAATCAGTCTTATCATTGAAGCCAGGTTTACAAAGAAATTTGTATCTTTGACAGGCATTCGCCCGGGGACACACAAAACAAAACGATGTGGTTCCCCGGGCTAACACTTAAAAAATCCCTGTAATGATCGGTGAAAACCGGAAAAAAGCAAACATTGAACCTTTACAGGATGTTTGCTTATAGAAGCCAGGAACCGGATCACCTCCCGAAGAACTGCCGGTCCGGGACTTGTAAAAAGAAAAAGATATGAAAACAATTTCTCTTTTCTGCTTAGGTGTCTGTCTGACAGTTGCGGCCCCTCTGGCGGCACAGCAACATCCATCTATTGTGACCGCGAATGCCCTGAAATTCCTGAATACTCCCTACGTGGCACATACCCTGGAACAGGAACCGGAACAGCTGATCATACGATGCAACGAAGTAGATTGCATTATACTGGTGGAGTATGTGATGGCGCTGACCCTTTCCGGTGAGTCAGACTGCAGAGCCCATACAGCAGCCTTCGCAGACCGTCTGAGACAGATCCGATACCGCAACGGAGAGGTCAATGGCTATGCTTCGCGTCTGCATTATGTGGCCGAATGGATAGAAAACGGGGTGAAAGCCGGGTTTATAGAAGACATTACCGCCGCGCACAGTCCGCACACCCAAACACTCCGATTGAACTTTATGTCTACCCATCCCGACAGTTACCGGCAACTCAGGAACAACCCTGCCGAAACGGCCCGGATGGCCGAAACAGAGAAAAGACTTTCCGGACAAGTGATCCATTGGCTGCCCAAAGAGGAACTGCCCGACGAAGGACTCTCCTGGATACAGGATGGAGATATACTGGCACTCACTACACAGGCAGACGGATTGGATGTCAGCCACATGGGCATCGCGGTTTATATCGGCGACGAACTGCGCCTGTTGCATGCCTCTTCGCAGAAAGAAAAAGTAGTGATCGAAGACGTGCCCCTGCGGCAAACCCTTGCCAACAACAAAGGATGGACAGGAATGCGCGTACTGAGATTGATCCTATAAAAAAACCAACACATACAAACAATTTCCTATGAAAACAGTTTATCTCTTAGTAATCGGACTCCTGATGAATTCCATGTATGCCCTGGCACAGGACAACCCACCCGACTGGCCCAATCTGAACAGATACAGAGAGGACAATGCCGCGGTAGCTCCCAGAGCTGCCGGAGAGCAGCGTGTGGTATTTATGGGCAACTCCATCACAGAAGGCTGGGTAAAGTTCCGCCCCTCTTTCTTCGAAAGCCGTCCCTATATCGGTCGGGGCATAAGCGGACAGACCACACCGCAGATGCTGGTACGCTTCCGGCAGGATGTCGTAAACCTGGATCCGGATGTAGTCGTGATCCTGGCAGGTACCAATGACATTGCAGGCAATACCGGACCTTCGTCTTTAGAGATGATCCTGGACAACCTGATGTCTATGTGTGAGATTGCCCGTGCCAATGGCATACGCGTGGTCCTCTGTTCTGTGCTGCCGGCGTATGACTATCCCTGGCGCAAAGGACTGGAACCGGCGGATAAGATCCCGGCACTCAACGCCATGATCCGGGAATATGCCGATCGACATCAGATCGTATATGTAGACTACTTCACTGCCCTGGCAGATGACAGGAACGGTCTGAAAGAGGAGTACACCTACGACGGAGTACACCCCGATGAACAGGGATATATCGTTATGGAACCGATCGTAGAAGAGGGCATCCGCAAAGCCCTGCAACAAGAAATTAATACATCTTTATATACATACACATCCCGTTCCGGATCAGGAACCTCGTATCATGATAGCCACAGGTATCGATCGCATATATAGCATATTTCTCTCCTGGCGCTCCAAGCAATACATGGAGCGCATGGTGTTTGTTGCTGCGATCTTCTTTTTCCTGATGCACTGTCTCATCCTCCTGATCCTGAATTCGGGATGGAGCCATCAGCAAGATCCCGACTATTTCCGGGCCATCCCCGACCTGCTCTCGGCCATTTATACTCCGTTCTCGATCATCCTGCTCTATGAGATCTATTCCCTCATTTATCACCTTACACAGTCCATAACGATCTATATCGCCAAGCAATACGAGATCATCGCCCTCATCTTTATCCGTGGACTGTTTGACAATCTGGCCAAAGCCTCCGGTCACATCGATCGGTTCGACCGTACAGACCTGACCGGACTGCTTGTCTCTTTCGGAGGGCTGATCCTGCTGCTGCTACTGATCTTCTGTTTTTATAAACTTTCCGGAACAAAGAACCTGCGCACCTCCCTGCATCCTCCGAAGCTTACAGACAAGCAAAACCGGTACATAACGATCAAGAAAATCATCTCTTTGTTCCTGATCGCCTCCTTTGCCGTTCTGTTTTTCCACAGTTTCGGAGAGTTAAGGAATATGGAGGCCATCACCTTCGCCGAATCGGTGAGTATGTTCAAAAAAATGAGTTATCAGTTCTTCAATCATTTCTTTACCATTCTTATATTGACCGAAGTACTGCTGCTGCTCTTTACCTTCAACCTCACCGAACATTTCGATAAGGTGATCCGGAATTCCGGGTTCATCCTCTCTACCATCCTGCTGAAACTTTCTTTCCGTACCGAAGGATGGATAAGTATCTCCCTGATCCTGCTGGCCGTATTGTTCGGAGTAGTGATCGAAGCCATTTACAAACTCTACGAACAGAAACTCGAGCAGATCGATTGCCGCAACTGCCAGTCCGAAGTACCTCCCGACACCTCCCTGGAATAGAGATCCATTCTTTGCCACTCCATGAACTATTTTCCGAAATCAGCTGTTTATTTATCACTTACTTAAACCAATTACAGTTATGGAAACAGAAAATAAAAAAACCAGACCATGCGCAATGTCCGGTGTCTGAAGTAGATGAAACGCTGAAAGACCGGGTACCTGTCATGCCGACCTCCATTGAGCGTGATCCGACATTTACAGAGGTGCAGGAAGCGGCAGACGAAATAAATGTCGATGAAAATACCAGAGAGAGAGGATGATCCTCTCTTTCCTGTTTCCGTACCACTGAGTTTTAAGTTATGAGTGTTGAGTTCTAAGTGTTAAGTACGATGGAATATAGAATAGAAAAAGATACCATGGGCGATGTGCCGGTACCTATAGATGCCTACTACGGTGCCCAGACCCAACGCAGTATAAATAATTTTGATATCGCCCGCGATACGGATCGTATGCCGTGGGCGATCGTTGAAGCATTTGCTATCCTGAAAAAAGCAGCGGCCCTTACCAACCAGGAAGCGGGCGTGCTCTCCGCAGAGAAATGCCAGTGGATCTGTCGCGTGTGTGATGAGATCCTGCAGGGAAAACTCAATGACGCGTTTCCCTTAGTGGTCTGGCAAACCGGAAGCGGTACACAGACCAATATGAATGTGAATGAGGTGATCGCCAACCGGGCACATGTGCTCCAGGGAGGTAAACTGACGGATAAGGAAAAAATACTCTCGCCCAACGACGATGTCAATAAATCCCAATCGTCCAACGATACATTTCCCACTGCCATGCACATAGCAGCCTACCGGACGCTTGTAGAAACTACCTTGCCCGGCATCGAGAAACTCCGCACCACGCTGGCCTGGAAAAGCCAGGACTTTATGAAGGTGGTGAAGATCGGTCACACCCATTTCATGGATGCCACCCCACTGACCCTGGGTCAGGAGTTCAGCGGATACGTCTCACAGCTCAATCACGGGATACGTTGCATACACAACACACTCCCTCACCTGGCCGAGCTGGCTCTGGGAGGTACAGCGGTAGGCACAGGCATCAATACGCCGAAAGGATATGCCACGAATGTAGCCCGCCACATCGCCCGGCTCACCGGACTGCCTTTTTTGACGGCCTCCAACAAATTCGAATCCTTAGCTACCCAGGACGCTATAGTGGAAGCTCACGGAGCACTGAAAACCGTAGCGGTGAGCCTGATGAAAATAGCCAATGACATCCGCATGCTCAGCTCCGGTCCGCGCAGCGGCATCGGAGAGATACGCATACCTGAGAACGAACCCGGCTCTTCCATCATGCCGGGAAAGGTGAACCCTACCCAGTGCGAGGCCCTTACCATGATCTCCGCGCAGGTCATGGGAAATGACGTAGCCATCTCTGTAGGAGGAGCTACCGGACATTTCGAACTGAATGTCTTCAAACCCATGATCATCTACAATTTCCTGCACAGCGCCAGACTCATCGGAGAAGGGTGTGTCAGCTTCAACGACCATTGCGCCGAAGGCATAGAACCCAGCTACGGTCGTATCAAACAGCACCTCAACAACTCCCTGATGCTGGTCACCGCACTGAATCCCAGGATCGGTTATTACAAGGCCGCGGAGATCGCCAGGAAAGCACATACGGAAAACAAGACCCTGCGCGAAGCCGCGCTGGAAACAGGGTATGTGACTGCGGAAGAGTACGACGAATGGGTAGATCCGTCGAAGATGGTGGGCGACCTGGATTAAGTGAAGAGAAAACGATACAAAGAAGAACAGATCACACGATCAGATCCATCATTTCCCGCGAGAGCCTATTTTTTACCTCCTCCATGGCGACTTCTCTGCCAAGCTCCTTTTGCAGAGAAGTCACCCCCTTGTCGCGGAAACCGCAAGGGTTGACGTAATTGAAATAATTCAGATCGGTATTTACATTCAGTGCCAGCCCGTGCATGGTCACATATTGGCTACACCGCACGCCGATGGCACAGATCTTACGGGCCGTTGGCTGTTCCGGATCTATCCACACTCCGGTGGCTTTCTCGAGGCGCTTCGTCTCTATCCCATACGAACGGCACACACGTATGACGGACTCTTCCAGCAGGTATACGTACTCCCGCAGTCCCAGACCGAATTCTTCCAGATTGAGGATCGGATAGCAGACCAATTGTCCGGGACCGTGATAGGTGATGTCTCCTCCCCTGTCTATCCGATGCACGGTGGCTCCCAAAGCCTCCAACTGTTGTGCGGAGACAAGCATATTGTCCGCTTTTCCACTTCTGCCCAATGTATAGACAGAAAGGTGTTCGCAACAGATAATGCGGTTGAGGTAAGAAGTCCCTGCTTTTTTCGCAGAGACCAGTTCATCGAAATAAGTAGTCTGTCTGTTCCAGGCCTCCTCAAAAGAGATCAGGCCCCAATCCAATACGATGATTTCCATACACAGGAGGAATTGAATGTTTATAGTTCCGGACTGTCTCCGACCGTTTTTCTGATCCTGCCGGATCCGGCAACGGAACCTGGCCTTACAAAGATAAAGATAATCTTCCGATACCTGCTGCTCCTCTGACAAATTCCGGTCATTCATGTATCGGAAGTTTTCTGAAAGCATCTGTCAGGCGGAGAACTTGTGGGATTTACGATGTATGGATTTACTTCTTCGTCATGACCATTGTTTGATTATGAACATTGTTTGATTATGAACATCAAGGAACGTTACAATGTACGATTGCAAAGAAAATACCCTGACGAAATCATACACCTGTAGAGACTAACAACGTGCAGTAATGTCCGGAAAAATAGTTGAAGATTTACGAAACTATCCATATACCAATCATTTACTGCGATTTACTCGAGTTTTCTCTGATTCTCTCTGATTTACTCGGATTTACTCGGATTTATTCAGATTTATTCAGATTTATTCAGATTTACTGCGAATTACCCCGAATTTCTCAGATATTCTCGGATATTCTTTGAAAGCCCGAAGGGCTTTAATGTCTATAACCCCCAGTGAAGCGCAGTAAGGGCTTTGCCCGTAACGAAGCGACTGGGGGTGTCAGGGTATACACATCTCTTCAACCCCGAAGTGGGTTGAATATGGAAATACGCCTTTCCGCACAGTATGGAGGGGATTTTACATCGTTTTATACATTAGAAAATCATTCAACCCGCTTCGGGGTTGAAGATAAAAGATCGACTTCCACCCCCAGTCGCTCCGCTATGCTACGCTTCACTGGGGGTTAGTCACATTAAACCCTCCGGGTTTTCAGAGAGGGTTATGTACATTAAAGCCACTTCAGGTTTTCAGAGAAAGTTATATACCGTAAAGCCACTTCAGGTTTTCAGAGAGGGTTATGTACAGTAAAGTCACTTCAGGCTTTCAGAGTGGAATAAATGTCATTTGGATAGTATATGCAAATGGACCCATTTGAAATCCTCCAAGTAAAAAATAGATATAAATAAGTGAAATAAGCTACGTTATCTCAGAGGTTAACGTTTTATTCCGGAGACCAGTGCATACCGTGCGTTTCTACAAGTGGATGATAATCAATCGTAACTTTCTCTGCGTCTCGTATGTTTGCATATAAAATGGTACGCATAAGGATTTACAAACAGATTCTTTCTGTAATTTCAATCGTAAATTGTAAATCGTAAAATCGTAAATCTCTTTGCATCTCTACAGAATGAGGATGACCTGTTATCAGACAAAAGAAATGGCGGGACACCTTTCCCGGTATCCCGCCATTTCTTTTGTCTGATGAAAGATCAGAACTTAGCTGTCATCTGCATCACAAACGTACGTGGCGCGGCCACATCCATCGGACGTGTCATATAAGTGGTATTCAGCAGATTCTGCACGCTGAACTGAAAACCGATCTGGTTGGTCACTTTCACTCCCGCGCGCAGATCCATTACAAAATGGCTCTTGTTGTGCTTGCGCCAGTATCCGTCCAGATCGCCGAAAAGAAGACTGCGGACAAAGTCCATGAGGTCTTCCTGGTTCTTCTCACGCTCATCTACCATGAAGTAGTCTACAGCCAGTGTCTTGCTTCTCCATACCATATTGGTACCCAGCGTCAGACGGTTCCACTGGAAATCAAAGACACCTTTTACCGAATGTTTCTGACGGCATTTCAGATACCTGGAAGTATTGGATTTGGATTTGAACTGCAACGGATCGGTATAGCCTGCTTCCAGTTCATTCACCTTCTTATAGTTCATATCTTCCGGTTCGGTATACACATATCCGATGTTGTAGGTCATCGAAGCTTTGCGGTTGATCTCCCAGATACCTGTAGTAGAGATATCCAATCCGTAGATACGCGCATCACTTACATTGGAGAACTGTGCACCGATACCTATACCCTGTCCGTTTAGCAGGATAGTCACTAACTGTGACAGATTGTCTATATACGCGTATGTATCGTTGTTGAACAGACCGATATTGAATTCGATCATATCTTTATACTGCGTATAGAAAGCCGCCGCATCTAAGAAACCCTTGAAAGGACCTACTTTGTATCCCTGACGGATACCCAGCTCCGTATTGAAACCGCTCTCAGCCTTCAGAGAATTGTTGGGATAAGCCCCGATACCGCCCACGTCGCGGCGTACATATTTCTCGATCAGCGAAGGATAACGGTATCCCTGTCCGAAAGAAGCGCGCAGGAAACTGTACTCGGCCAGCTGATAGTTGAGCCCCGCGCGGAACACCGGTTTGAAAGGAGCTTCCGCACCGAATATCTTAGTTTTTGCCTCTTTGTAGTGAGAGTCTACGCGATAGTACTCCAGACGCATACCTACAGACAGGTTCAGGCGGTCGAAGAATTTATCGTCGTACTGCAGATAAAGCGCAGCATTGTCACTCTGATGACTACGCGACATATTGGCCGACTTCACATATAAATGGTCATACATAGCTCCCGCAGTCAGCTGGGCTGTTTCGTAGCGTTTGGAGAACTGATAATCCAGATAATACTGAGCTGTCTTGTCCGGAGTTACCTTCTCCTGTTGGTTCCTGTTGTCTCCGTTGAGGAAAGGTATGATCTGGTTCATATCCATACCGATACCATCACTCAGTGTGATAGGCAACGGCCAGTGCCCCATCACCCAGGAGATCAGATCCGCATAATCGGAAGACTTGGCATCCGGGAAATAGGTTTTGCCCAATCCTCTCAGATCATCGATCAGACCGGTATAGTCTTCCATCAGCAGTTTGGGAACAAGCGAAGTGATCATTTTGTTAACATCCTCTGTACGGATAGACATCAACTGGTTCACATCCACACCCATATTATCCGCGATCTCTACAATGGAAGCATCCGTTGTCTGGGTCACCAGATTGTCTGAACGGTAGAAAAGACGGCCTCTGAAACGATGCGTTGTATTTTTCTCCGCGTTGTGATAATTCAGGAAAGGATCTATATAGAAATTATTTCCCTGACGGGCCATATTGGAAAACGGGGAAGGACGCAGAGGCTCATCTGCCGAACGCCACAGGAAGTAATCTCCATAATTATTGGACAGGAAACTGAAATCCGTTCCATACGTCAGTCCCTGTATATCCGGATCGTGATAGGCCACCTTTCCTCCCAGACGCATGCGTTTGTTGTAATTACCCTCACGATATCCCTCATCGGTAAGAAGGCTCAGACTGGCACTCACATCATAATCTCCGATGCGTCTGGCATGCGAGAAGTCAAATCCTTCATAGATCGGATTGCGTATACCCGAATACAGGGAGTTGCGCAACAGAGGTTTCACCCGAGACTGCCCCTCTTTCCAGAAACCACGGTCCCACCAGATCGCGTTTTCGTCCGAAGGGTTGCCATAGATACCCAGATACATATTTACACGGGTCTCAGGTTCCAGTCCCGGACGGGTCGTACGCACATTGATGATCCCGTTGAGTGCCGAAGAACCGTACAGTACCGAAGAGGCCCCTTTGATCACCTCCACCTGCTCGATATTCTCCATGGGAATGGCATTCCAGTTGATCTCACCCACTCCCGGGGTCAGGATAGACAACCCGTCTACCAGGATCAGGCTCCGGCTCCCTACACCGTAGGTCCAGCCACTCCCGCTCCGGATCGAAGGCTGCTTGTCAGTGATCTCCACACCGGGAAGAGAAGCTAAGGAAGTACGCAGGTCAGAAGGATTCTGGCGGGCGATATCCGCTGCTTTCATCACACTCATCGAGACAGTGATATCACTCAGTTTCTGTTCAAAACGTCCCACACTGACCACCACTTCGTCCAGCGCGTTGATAGATGCCTTCAGGAATACATTATGCTCTACCGTTCCCCTGCGGGGGATCACCAGCGGATGATCGACAGTCTCATATCCCAGGAAACTGTAGGTAAGTACGATCCCTCCTTCGGGAACATGGATCTCATAATACCCGTTGATATCGGAAATGGTGCCATGTGTACCGGCTTTACCTTTGTAATAGACGCTGGCACCGATCAGAGGTTCGTTGCTGCCATCCGCGTCGTAAATGTATCCTGTGACTTTCTGTCCCCAAGCTGTAGTGCTCAGACAGATCAAAATTGCCATAAGCCATGATGTTCTCATAATCGTGTCTTTTAGTTAGAAAAGCTCTTTTCCGCAAACTCCCCGCTATAGAGATATAGCTGCTCAGAACGGGGAAAAATGAAACGGACTAAAGAATGGAAAAGAGTCGGAGCATATTCCTGACAAAGGTCGGGTTTCCTGTTCAGACCGACAAGGTCTAATTTTATGAATCTGTGTTCTAAATTAAAGAATAAAAATCCTTAAATTCATAAAGCGGAACTCGGATTCCTGACTTATTTCAAGACATATCCACTTAATCTTTTATAAAATAGTGTGAATTTACAGAAAAAGATTGTAGTAAAAAGCCTATTTTTGCCGATACATTTATACGAAGTTCATTATGAAAATCAACTTCCCACAAGTAGATATACCTGCCGAGTTCATCTCATGGACCGAAGTCAACGAAGACATCCTGAATGTCTATCAACAATCCTGCAGGCTCAAAGCGATTGTATTTGTTCTGTGTACCGAAGGGAAGGTGACTGCCTCTATCAACCTGCAAAAATACGTAGTGATCCGTGGCGACCTGGTGGTACTTCTGCCTGGCATGATCATCCAGATCAATGAACAGCACGAAAAACTACGACTCTCTTTCGCGGCATTCTCTTCCGACTGTGTCAACGGGATCAATATATTCAACTCGGCCAAAGAATCCTTTACCTATATGCTGGATGAACCGGTACTGCATTTAGACGATCTGACAGCCGGATATTTCAAAGATTATTTCACCCTGATGACACGTATGTTGCTGCATCCGAAATATGCTCCGCAAACCGAGGTCAACAAGAACAACCTGACGTTCCTGCTCTCCTGGGTCAATAGCCTCTACCAGATGAAACCTCACCAGAAAAAAGAGATGAGCCGCGGAGAAGAGATATGCAGGCAGTTGGTGAAAGAGGTAATGGACCATTACCAGACCGAAAGACATGTACAGTACTATGCCGACCGGCTGGGTATCTCCCTGCAACACCTGAGCACCACCGTGAAACAGGTCACCGGTAAAAATGTACTGGATATCATCGCGCACATGGTTATTATGGATGCGAAGGCCAAGCTGCAATCTACCCGCATGACCATACAGGAGATTGCTTACTCACTCAATTTTCCCAGTGCCTCTTTTTTCGGGAAATACTTCAAACGTTATGTGGGCATAAGCCCGCAGGAATTCCGCAAGCGCTGATCTCTTCTTTAGCTGATCTCTTCTTTAAACGGGAGTGGCAGCGGATGCCGGATGCTACTCCTACAGACCACCTTACCATGTATCTTTGCTCTTTATGCAGACCATCTCTTACTTGCGGCGAGCCAGTGTCATACTGTTGAGCACCACAGAGACCGAAGAGAAAGCCATGGCCGCGCTGGCCAGCATGGGGTTGAGCAGGATGCCATAGACAGGATACAGGATGCCTGCGGCCACAGGAATACCGATAAGGTTATAAATAAACGCCCAGAACAGGTTCTGGCGGATCAGGTGCACCGTGAGCCTGGAAATGGCGAACGCTTTGGGCAGAAGCAGCAGGTCGGAAGTCATCAGCGTCACCATAGCTACATCCATGGCAATATCGGTACCTTTTCCCATGGCCAGGCTCACATCCGCACAGGCCAATGCCTGCGAATCATTGATGCCATCACCTACCATGGCCACTGTTTTGCCTTCCTTCTGCAAAGAACGCACGTATTTCTCTTTATCATCGGGCAACGCGTCGTACATATAATGTTCGATACCCAGCTGTATGGCTATGGCAGATGCTGTACGTTCTCCGTCGCCAGTGAGCATATGGATCTCAATACCTTGTTGTTTCAACTCCTTGATGGCTTCACTGGTAGTAGGTTTGAGCTGGTCGGAAACCGCGATCACTGCCAGCAGTTCATTCTCACCACCGAAGTAGAGCAGGCTGTTGCCCTCCTCTTCGTAGCCGGCGATCATTTCCTGCAAGGGATGATCCACTTCCGCACCCGAAGCAGCCAACAACTTATGACTACCTACCCAATAGCGTCGGGATCCGTACATCACTTCAATGCCTTTGCCCGTCACACTCAGGAACTGTTCCGCAGCAACCGGTTCTATCTGCTCCTCGTCGCGCAACAGATTTACAATAGCTCCGGCCAGCGGATGCTCGGAGTTCATTTCCGCAGCCAGCAAAATACGCTTATACAGATCGTCCTCACCGTGTGCCCAGAGGATACCTGTGACCACGGGTTTACCTTCTGTGAGTGTACCTGTTTTGTCGAGAACCACCGCGTTCACCCGCCGCATCTGTTCAAGGGCTACAGCGTCTTTGATCAGGATATGGGAATCGGCAGCTTTGCCGATACCCACCATCAGGGCAGTGGGTGTAGCCAATCCCAGCGCGCACGGACAGGCAATGACCAATACCGAAACGGCAGACAGCAGGGCATAGGAGAAAGAGGCTGAGCCTCCGATCCATATCCAGAGTACAAAAGTCAATACAGCAATGCCCAATACAGCGGGTACAAATACAGCGGTGACTTTATCCACCAGTCGCTGCACGGGCGGTTTACTTCCCTGCGCCTCCTGTACCATACGAACAATACGCGCCAGCACCGTATCGCTGCCTACCTGGGTAGCCCTCAGCCGGAAGGCTCCTTTCTGGTTGATCGTACCGGCCAGCACGCGACAGCCTGGCTGCTTGCCGACAGCAATAGGCTCTCCACTGATCATGCTTTCATCTACATAGGATTCTCCCGAGATCACTTCCCCGTCTACCGGGATCTGTTCTCCCGGACGCACAAGTACGATATCATCCACCACCAGATCTTCCAGCAGAACATCCTGTTCTTCTCCTTCCCGAAGGACGCATGCCGTACGGGGTTGCAGCTTCATCAGCTTACGAATGGCGGAAGAGGTATTTCCTTTTGCCTTTTCCTCCATCAGCTTACCCGTCAGCACAAAAGCAAGGATCACCGCTACCGCTTCGTAATACACATACGGCTCCAGACCGCGGGACAACCAGAACGCCGGGAAAAGGGTGTTGAACAGACTGAACAGAAAAGCGATGGAAGTACTCAGCGCCACCAGTGTATCCATGTTGCTCCGTCCTATCCGCGCCTGTTTCCAGGCATTGCGATAGAATGTATTTCCAAAGATCACCATAACGGGTAGGGTGAGCACCAGCATGATCCAGTTGGCATAAGGCATGTGCATGAAAACCATCCCCAGCAACACGACCGGTACGGTAAAAAGCCACGCTCCGACTACACGCCGCCGCAGGTCCAGGTAGCTGGCCCGCTGCGCCTCTTCCAGTTTTTCTTCACGGTCTTCTTCCTCAATGATCAGGTCGTAGCCCGCTGCCTGTACAATACGGCGCAGATCTTCCGGTGTGATCAATTCACTGTCATACCGGATCGTGAGCATATGAGAAGCATAACTCACCGCGGCCTCTTCTACCCCGGTCACCTTTCTCATACTCCTCTCCACATTGGCGGCACATCCGGCACAATGCAGGTTCAATACAGGGAATATTTTCGTTACTATCTGTGCCATCAAGCAAATGAAATAGGGAACACTTTTTTCGGTTTGTATTCCGGAGAACGTACAAACCGAAAAAAGTATCTGTTTTCTGATTAAATAAGTTACAACAACCGCCCGGAACGATTGTTTACCGACCTTTTGTCTACTTCTTCGCAGAGGTCCCGGATGATTCGTCAGCCTCTTTTTTCCGGTACTCCGGCCTCTCCGACCACTTCGGCTGCGTAGTTGAATTTTCCGAAAGCCTGCTGCAATTTCTCCACCGTCGTCTTATCCGCATCGTACACAATGGTCACTGTCTTCGTTTTCAGATCGGTGGAGAATTCCTTCATGCCTTTTTCAAACTTGATGTTGTTCTTCACTTTACGTTCACAATTCTCACACTCCATCTGTGCCACTTTGAACACGACGGTACGGTAGTCCTTGGCGAATGCCACAGACACTCCTATGCACAGAAGCCATACAAATGTCCAAACTCTTTTTTTACTTTTCATACATTTTCTTTTTTAGACAGAAGAACATAAGAACAAATAATACCCGTTTATCCATATGTACGAGTGAATGTATATCGAACTCTCCACCATTCTCTGACACAGGCCTTCTGTTCTTATATCCCCCTGCTGTTTCATTATTACACTCTTTTATTCTTTCCGTTATTATTTTTTTTCTATTGTCTTATTCTTTCCGTTATTTCATTCTCATATTCTTATATTTTTGTTCTTATGTTCTTATATTGTTATATTCATTTGTCTTATATGTTCTTTTGTTCTTATGTCTGAAAATTAATTTCTTGCCAGATTAAACCTCACCCCCACATATCCCTTGGCACCGTGCATCGGTCCCCAGATCATCGTCGCGTCGAAGCGATCGCCCCAGGGGTGGGCCGCGTCTATAATGGGATCGCGTTGCCGGAAATGGGTCAGGTTCTCTCCTCCTACATACACAGACCAGCGACGGAAGTAGCGGGTTACCTGCGCACTCAACTGCTCAAATCCCCTGTAGCGTTCTTTCCATGACAAGGTACCGTCTGCCAATGCATACGGATCGGGCATACGTCCTCCCCCATTCATTTGCAGCGTAGCGTCGAACTGCCAGAGCCCCAGCGGGGTCTGGTAAGAAGCGGTGAGCAACCCTTTGTGCTTTCCTGTCAACGGTTTCTCCCTCCGCACTCCATGGTAGGTAGACTTGACATCCGTCAGTCGATACGCAGCCGTCACCGTCAGCCCTTTCCATACCGGATAGGTGGCTTCCACCTGCATCACATGCGAGTAGGAACGCCCGTCCAGATTGGAAAAAAAGACCGCGTGCGGATCGGTGTCGATATCCGTAACTACTTGTTGACGGAAATCGGTATAGAAATACTCCGCGTTTACATTCAGTGTCTTTCCCCACACAGGCAGATAGGTAGAGACACTAAAGCCATAGTTCCACGCCTCTTCCTGTTTCAGATGCGGTTCTGTGACTATCCGGCGGCTGCTGGCCAGCAGGTAATGATTCTCCGCCAGCACATGCGGAGTACGGTAGCCCTTGCCCGCGGACAACCGGAAATACAGATACTCATTCGGATTGTATTTTACATGCGCGCGCGGGGTAACAAAAAAGTTATATTCACTGCTGTAATCGCCCCGCAGACCTGCCATCAGCGTCAGTTTCTCATTTACATCCCAGGTATACTGGAAGTAGGCTCCCGAAACCGCCTCCTTTACCAAACGCTTCTCTCTGCCAGCCAGTTCATCGTTGGTCAGGCGGTAATGCTCATCAAAACCATCGTAGTTGAAGCTAAGACCGGCAGACAAGTTGTGTCCGCTCTTCCACTCCGACTCAAAAAGCAGAGAGGCATAGAAATTGTGCTGATCCACATCATAGATCTTATAGCCATACGATCCGTCCTGCTGATGCAGGGAACCGGAAAGCATCAGGGCTACATTGGTTCCTTTCGCCTTATCTAAGATATAGGCGTTCTTGGTAAAGAACTCATACCGGTTTGTCCGGATATCCACTTCATAAGGCGTATGTATCTCTGCTCCGCCGTGAGCCACCTGTCCACTCTTCCGGCGATCCGAAAGGGCTTTGATACCTGCCTGAAACGCATACCTATCGCCCATATACGTCCAGCGGTTCCATACATTGTACTGCTCCACACGAGGTATGTCCGCGAATCCATCGTTGTTACCGTCGTGCATCTGGGTCTCGTTCTCGTAATGGGTCAGCAGTGTCGTGCTCCACCGCCCTCCCAACTTGATCGTAGCATCCGCGTTCGCTTCCAGCCGATTGGTAGTTGCGGCAAAAAGGTTGACCGCCACTTTATCCGCTTCGGGATGCTGAGGTTTCTTGAATTCGACATTGATCTGTCCGGTGATGGCCTCGTACCCATTCTTCACGGAAGAGCTGCCTTTGGATACCTGGATACTTTCCATCCACGGACCGGGAATATACCCGAGTCCGAACGGAGCCGCCGCCCCCGGTAGTTGGGGATATTCTCGGTCATCATCTGTACGTAGGTACCCGACAACCCCAGCAGACGGATCTGTCTGGCACCCGTGGCCGCATCGGAGTAGCTTACATCTACCGAAGGATTGGTCACGAAACTCTCTCCCAGGTTGCAACAGGCCGCGCGCAACAACTCGGCACTGCTGATCCTGTCTTCATTCAATACACTGCCACGCAATTTCATCGTACTCAGACGGCGGGTGGTTACATTCACCTCTTCCAGTTGTACACCTTCCCGGAGCACAACCAGCAACTCTTCATCGGTACGCCTTACGCGTACAGTATCATTCTCGTAGCCGATAAAACTCACCACCAACTGACTGCCGGTAGTAGCCGCCGGAAAGGAAAAGCCACCATCGGCAGCAGCGGTAGTTCCCTGTTTACTCCCCAACCGGATCACACTGGCACCCGGCAAGGGGTCGCCCGCGGCATCCGTCACCCTGCCACTGACCTGTGCATAGATAGAAGGGGAAACAAATAGTATAAGGAATATAATATATTTCATATAGGATTTCTGTTTAAACGTTCAAAAGAAAGGGATCACACCTATTAGACGCAAATATGCGTCTCTACACGTGGATGATAATATAGATATACAATCCAACAAAATTTAAATCGTAAATCTCTTCGTGTCTCTATATGTGTATGATTACACAGATATATCAATCTACTGTAATTTAAATCGTAAATCGTAATTGACTTCGTCGACCGTTGGTTCAGTAAATCGTAAATATCTTCTTGTCTAAATCAGAAAAGTAGAATAGAGAGCCAGGTATTCCCGGCCAAGTATGGGAGGAGCGTGAGTAAACACCGAAAGGGGCTGTTCCGGACAAATGTCCGCTACAGGCAGGAAGGAGGCAGAAAAAGTGAACCACAGGTCACATACCGGCAATACGATCTCAGGAGAAAATCCCTGTTTAAGCCAATCCGGCTTATAGATCTCTACCGTACAATTTTCTTCTTCCCTGTCGGCATCCGGTATCTCTGCTTCACATTTAGACGCAGAACAACAACAGCCAGCTTCCATCTGCACTGCCGCGCAACAACCGCTCCCTGCCTGAGCATGGTGCCGCATCTGACAAAAGAGGTTGTGATCTGTCTGCATATCCCGGCATCCCTGGCAACAAAACTGCATCAGGGCTACCCCCGCTCCGGTATAAATTACTAAGGAACAGAGAAAGCATACGGATATGTAGCGAAACCACTTCATCGTGTCTGCAAATATACACCATTTTCAGAAACAATCTTCAGGGAAGGCTGTTTAAATTTCTAATAAAAATGCCCGTTCCCTCTCTTCTTTGGAGCAGCAACGGAAGAAGTCCGGAGCAGCTATAGAAAAGAGAATTATTTTTCCTTCCGGAAGAACTCCTGAAAGTATTTTTTTCCATTCCGGATAAGGCACAATTCATGAATTAGTTTTATATTTGTCGGTAGTGAACCGGCTTATAAGTGTTGAAAATAAAGCAAAAGTTCGTATGAAAAAACAATCTGTCACTCTACTTGCGATAATCCTTTCGGTAAGTGGATTTTTATTTTCCTGCGGTAACAAGATGAACAAAAACGCAGCAGTGGAAACACTCCGGTTCGATAGCATTTCCATAGAGGCAAGTGAACATTTGTTCGGCGACGCGGCCCGTCCGGCCTGCGATTTGAAGATACTGCTGACCTATGTGTCCCAGGAAACTCCGGATACGCTACAGCAAGAGATCAATGATTTTTTCTTAGCTCTGTCGCTGGGTAATGAATACATAGGTATGGAACCACAGGAGGCCATAGAGCGTTACCGGGATACCTATATCCATGAATACAAACACGATCTGGAGCCCATGTTGCTGAAAGACGAAGAGGGAGGCCATGAAAGAGAGATCGGGGCCTGGTACAATTATGAACGTAGCGTACACTCCCGCGTACTGCTCCACAAAGGCGAACTTCTGGTATATAGCAACGAATGGAGCGACTATGCCGGAGGGGCACATCCGATGTATCTCCGCTCCTTCCTCAACCTGGATCTGAAGGAAATGCGCCCCCTGCGGTTAGACGATATATTCATAGGCGAATATACGGAGCCGCTCACCGATCTGCTCTGGGAACAACTGATGAAAGACCAGAAAGCAGATTCCCGGGAGGCTCTGCGCGACGAAGGATACGCTTCTACAGGGGAACTCGCTCCGACGGAGAACTTCTACCTGGAAAAAGACAAGATCACCTTTTACTACAATGTATACGAAATAGCTCCCTATTCTATGGGACCTATACAGATCAGCCTGCCCTATTCGGCGGTGTCGCACATGCTGGGCAGCCATACCGCTATCCGGGATGCCCGGAGCTGATCTTAACCCATTATATGATTCACGACTACATGGAGATTATACTTAAGTACTTTCCCGATCTGACAGAGGAACAACATGCGCAGTTTGCCGCGCTCTACGACCTGTATACGGATTGGAACGCCAGGATCAATGTGATTTCACGGAAAGATATCGAAAACCTCTATCTTCACCACGTGCTGCACTCACTGGGGATAGCCCGCCTGATCCGGTTCCGCCCGGGCAGCCGGGTGATGGACCTGGGCACAGGAGGAGGATTTCCCGGTATACCTCTGGCCATTCTCTTTCCGGAAACACACTTTCACCTGGTAGACAGTATCGGAAAAAAAGTGAAGGTAGCCAGTGAAGTGGCGCAGGCCATCGGACTACAGAATGTCAGCTTCCGGCACGCGCGCGGACAGGAAGAGAAAGAGAAGTTCGACTTCGTCGTCAGCCGGGCCGTCATGCCTCTGGAAGAACTGATCCGGATCATAAAGAAAAACATTGCACCGGTACAGCGAAATTCTCTGCCCAACGGACTGATCTGTCTGAAAGGGGGAGAACTGCAAAACGAAACCCTCCCTTTCCGTCAGAAAGTAATGCTGCACGATCTGAAAGAGGAATTTGAAGAACCCTTCTTTGAAACCAAAAAAGTAGTATATGTACCTGTTTCCTAAACACAGTTAAACCATGAAAATAAAGAGATTTGAGTTCAATATGTTTCCTGTCAACTGTTACGTCCTGTCGGACGAAACACAGGAAGCAGTAGTCATAGATCCCGGGTGCTTCTACGACGAAGAGAAGCAAACGCTCAAAAATTATATCGTGACCAACAACCTGACTGTGAAGCACCTCCTCAATACTCACCTGCACCTGGATCATATCTTCGGCAACCCGTTTATGCTCAAAGAATTTGGCGTGCAGGCGGAGGCCAATCAGGAAGACGAATACTGGCTGGAAAGCGCGCCCAAGCAGAGCCGCATGTTCGGTTTCCAGCTCAAAGAAGAGCCTGTGCCCTTAGGCAAATACCTGCACGATGGCGATCAGATCACTTTTGGACATACCACCTTAGAGGCTATACACGTACCGGGACATTCTCCGGGCAGCCTGGTCTACTATTGCAAACAGGCAGGGTGCCTCTTCTCGGGCGATGTACTCTTTCAGGGAAGTATCGGCCGCGCCGACCTCGCAGGAGGCAACTTCGACGAGCTGAAAGAGAACATATGCAGTCGCCTTTTCGTGCTTCCCAACGAGACCATTGTGTATCCCGGACACGGAGCACCGACCACCATCGGCATCGAGAAAGCAGAGAATCCATTTTTCAGATAAAAACCCACGAACCTCCAAACTGTACTGAAATGAAAAACGACTCCTTCCCCCAGAGACACATAGGTATCCACCCCAAAGATGCCTGCGCTATGCTTGATAAGATCGGCGTTGACAGTCTGGAAGAACTGATAGACTGCACCATCCCGGCCAACATACGACTGCAATCCCCCATGCAGCTACCCGAAGCGATGAGTGAGTACGAGTATGCCCGGCACATCACGGAAATAGCCGCGAAAAATAAGATCTATACCTCTTACATAGGTATGGGGTGGTACAATACCGTGACACCGGCAGTGATCCAGCGCAATGTATTCGAAAACCCCGTCTGGTACACCTCTTATACTCCCTATCAGGCAGAGGTGTCACAGGGACGCCTGGAGGCGCTGATGAATTTTCAGACCATGGTTTCGGACCTCACCGCCATGCCGCTGGCCAATTGCTCCCTGTTGGATGAAGCGACCGCCGGAGCCGAGGCTGTAACCATGATGTACGGCCTGCGTCCGCGCGACAAGCAGAAGGCCGGAGCGAATGTCATCTTCGTAGACGAACGGGTATTTCCGCAGACACTGGCAGTGATCACCACGCGCGCCATCCCTCAGGGCATAGAGATACGCACAGGCAATTATCAGGATCTTACCTTTACTCCGGAAATATTCGGCTGCATCCTGCAATATCCCGGAGGCAACGGACGGGTAGAAGATTACGCCGAATTTACCCGGCAGGCGCACGAAGCCGGATGCAAGGTGGCTGTGGCTGCCGACCTGCTTGCCCTGGCTCTGCTGGTTCCTCCCGGAGAATGGGACGCGGACATCGTATTCGGTACTACCCAGCGCATGGGAACACCGATGTTCTACGGCGGACCGTCGGCTGCTTATTTTGCTACACGGGACGAGTACAAACGCAGCGTACCGGGACGTATCATCGGACTGTCTAAAGATAAGTATGGAAAACTCTGCTACCGCATGGCCCTTCAGACCCGCGAACAGCACATCAAACGGGAAAAGGCTACCTCCAACATCTGTACCGCGCAGGCATTGCTGGCTACCATGGCCGGGTTCTACGCGGTCTACCACGGTGCGGAGGGGATCAGATCCATTGCTACACGCATACACAGCATAGCGGTGCTCTTAGAAAAAGAGATCCATAAGTTGGGCTACCGCCAGACCAACGCTGCCTATTTCGATACGCTCCGTTTTGAGTTGCCCGATACGGTGACGGCACAACGGATACGTACCATCGCTCTGAGCAAAGAGGTAAACCTGCGTTATTTCGAAAACGGAGATGTGGGATTGAGTGTAGACGAGACCACCGATCTGGCGGCAGTCAATGTACTGATCTGTATCTTTTCTATCGCGGCGGAGAAAGATTGTCCGCGCATAGAAGCGATCCCGGAAGCCAGTCGGATACCGGGACACCTGCGCAGAGGCAGTAGTTTCCTTACGCACGAAGTTTTCCGGAACTACCATACCGAGACCGAAATGATGCGTTACATCAAACGGCTCGAACGGAAAGACATCTCCCTGACCCATTCCATGATCTCGCTGGGATCCTGTACCATGAAGCTGAATGCTGCTTCGGAAATGCTACCGCTGAGTAATGCCTGCTGGATGGGTATACACCCTCTGGTACCGGAAGAGCAGGCGGCAGGCTACCGGGAACTGATCAACCGGCTCAGTGAAGACCTGCGCGTCATCACAGGTATGCACGGCGTGAGCTTGCAACCCAACTCCGGGGCCGCGGGAGAATACGCGGGACTGCGCGTGATCCGCTCTTACCTCGAAAGCATCGGTCAGGGACACCGCAACAAGGTACTGATCCCGGCATCTGCCCACGGGACCAATCCGGCGTCGGCCATACAAGCAGGATATACCACGGTGGTCTGTGCCTGCGACACACAGGGAAATGTAGATATGGACGACCTGCGTGCCAAGGCGGAAGAACACCGGGACGATCTGGCCGCACTGATGATCACTTATCCGTCTACACACGGTATTTTTGAGACGGAAATCAAAGAGATCTGTCAGCTGATCCACGACCTGGGAGCGCAGGTCTATATGGATGGTGCCAATATGAACGCGCAGGTAGGTCTTACCAATCCGGGAGTGATCGGCGCGGATGTGTGCCACCTCAACCTGCACAAGACCTTCGCTTCGCCCCACGGTGGCGGTGGTCCGGGTGTAGGCCCGATCTGTGTGGCCAAACATCTGACTCCTTTCCTGCCGGGTCACGTGAGTACAGGCAATCCGCAGAATGAAGTATCTGCCGCTCCCTTCGGCAGCGCGGGTATCCTGCCGATCACCTACGGATACATCCGACTGATGGGGGCGGAAGGACTAACGGAAGCCACCCGCACAGCGATCTTAAGTGCCAACTACCTGGCAGCCTGTCTGCAGGATACGTATGGAGTAGTCTATCGGGGTGTCAATGGCTTTGTGGGACATGAAATGATCCTCGAATGCCGAACTATTTTCCAGGATACGGGTATCAGTGAAAATGATATAGCCAAACGCCTGATGGACTATGGCTATCATGCGCCTACCCTCTCCTTCCCGGTACACGGTACACTGATGATCGAGCCTACCGAAAGCGAGAGCCTGGCCGAATTAGACAACTTTGTATCGGCCATGCTGCATATCTGGAACGAGATACAGGAAATAGCCTCCGACCCCACCCGCAAAGAGGACAACGTACTGATTAATGCTCCCCATCCGGAGTATGAGATCGTAAGTGATACGTGGGATCATCGCTACTCGCGTACCGAAGCAGCCTACCCGATGGAATCTGTCCGGCAGAATAAGTTCTGGATCCATGTGGCACGGATAGACAATACATTGGGAGACCGCAAACTGCTCCCGACACGGTACGGTAGTTTCGACTGATACTTTTTAGATTCTCATTTACTTATCAATAAAGAAGAAGGTAGTGCCCGATCAGACGGGCACTACCT